>JADGRG010000463.1 GCA_017881145.1 Sandaracinaceae bacterium
GAGCCCTTGGCTTTTTGCGCGGTCTGCTGCACCATAATTGCCCTCGATGTTTCCAACCTCGCGTGAGCGGCTGTGCCGCGTCGGCGTCGTCGCCATCCTGACGACCATGGCGAGCGCTGCGCTCTTGTCGCACGCCACAGCCCAAGCTCCGCAAACGCCGCTCTCTGGCACGTGGCGGACTGGCGCGTCCGCCATCGATGTCGCCGTCGAGAGCTGGGGCGCCGACTGTGGGGCTCGGCCTCAGGCTCAGCGCGCCGCGGGCGGCGGCGTGGTGGGCATCGTGCAGACGGGAAAGCAGCTCGCGATCCAGGGTCGTGACCAGAACCTCCGCTCCGACGCCTGCTGGAGCCACAATCCCCTGATCCACAAGGAGTCGAGCTCGGTGGTCGACGGCCTGTGGGTGACGCGCTGCAAGACCGCCCAGAACGACCCGCGCGAAGAGCAAGGCACCTACACCCTCAAGCTGCTGGCGCCCGGCACACTCCTCTACCAAGACGTGAGCCGATACAACTGGGCTCTCAACCAGTCGCGTTGCACGGCGACCTTCACCACCACGCAAACTCTCACCCGAGCCGGCGCGAACGTCGCAGCCGCCCGAGCGCCGGTGCAAGCGCCGCCGCCAACAGCTGCAGCGAGCGCGCCAGCCAAGACCGAACCTTCCGAGCCTGCATGCAAAGCAGGCCCTCCAGCTCACCTGACCCTGCGCCCCAAGCGCTCCGACATCGAGGTCGGTCAGCGTGTGTGTTTCCGGGCCCGCCTGTCGGACGCAGCGGATTGCGCGATCCCCGCCGTCCAAGTCGAGTGGTCGCTGAATCGCCCCAAGGCGCGCAAAGCCGAGCTCTCGGACGGTTGCTTCGTAGCCGGGACCACGGCCGCCGAGGCCGAGGGCGATTTCAAGGTCAGCGCCAGCGCCCAAGGCCAGCATGCCGACGCAGTGGTGGTCGTACGCTCGGTGGATCTTTCGGCGCTGATCGCCAAGCGCATGGAAGGTGGCGCGCTCAGCGGATTTGCCGAGGAACCGGCTCCGGTCCGGGTCGCTCCCAAGGCGGCTGCGCGCATCACCACTCGCACGGTCGCCGAGCAACCGCGCGGCGGCCTCAGCGTCGGCCTCACACTGGGGCTTGGGGCGCTGCTGCTACTGCTGCTCGGCGTGCAGATCAGCAAACGCAAAGCGCTCGCCGCCCGGGCCGCGAAAGCCGGCGCCGAACGTGACCGCGACCGCAAGAGCGGACGGCTGAGCGCTCCCAGCAGCGGCCGAGCTTCGGCGCCGGCTCGAGCAGCTCAGCCAAGAAGCGCCGAGCCCAGCCAGCTCGCCGCTTCGCCGTCGGTGCGGCCAGCGGCCGAAGCCACACCCGCAAACGAGCCCTGGATCTGCCCACTCTGTCGCCTCGGCTTTCCGGCCGACCGTAAGACCTGCCCACGCGATGGAAGCCCGCTCATGCCCTACGCCGAGTTCAGCAAGCAGAGCCGCGCCACCGAAGAGACCCGCCAGAAACGCTGCCCCAAGTGTGGCGATCTCTTCCCAGCCAACACGGCGTTCTGTGGCACAGACGGTGCGAGCTTGGTCGATGCCTGAGCACACCACCCTTCGCGCTTCGGCTTCGTTTACTTGGCCAGCGCCGCAGCGCCACGAGTGCCAAACTCGGACTTTCCGCCCAAGGGCTAGTGACTTTGACGGGGCGATGCCGCATAAAGGGCCGGTTTCGGCCGTGCAGCGCAAAGACTTGACAGCCTCGATCCAAGCCAATAATTCCGATACTTTCCAGGCTGCGAATCGGAACGCACTCGCGATGCCTTCCCCAAGTCGAGCAGGTCGACCTGCTCGACAAGGTCGACAAAGTCGACAAGGTCGACAAGCTCGGCTCGGGGCACCACGACCAGAGAGCACAAGATGAAGATCGTCTGCGGGAGCTGTCAGGCCAAGTACTCGATCGCCGACGAGAAAGTCGCCGGCAAAGTATTCAAGATTCGCTGCAAGCGCTGTGGCGAAGTGATCGTGGTGCGTGGCGACCAGGAAGCCCCGCAGGAAGCAGCCGCGGCCAGCTACGACGCCGCGGATGCGATCTGGCACGTCGTGATCAACGGCGAGCAGGCCGGCCCTTATGCGCCCTTGCAGCTCGCGGAAATGCTGACCTCGGGCCACATCGACTGGGAAGCCTACGTGTGGTGCGAAGGCTTCGACAACTGGGCGCCGATGCGCGATGTGCCGGACCTGGTCGCAGCGATCACGGGTCAGGGCCAGAGCCAAGAGCAGCAAGAACACGCCACGGCTTACACGCCTGCGCAGGCGCAGCCGTCGATGGGCGCCGATCCTTTCGCCGATGACGGCGGTGGCGGTGGTGGCATGTTCGCCGAGCCGGCCCCAGCCGCACGCTCGCAACAGCTTTTCGGCGGCAGCCAAGAGAGCCCCTTCGACGACGGGCCGCGCGTGGTGGCCTCGGCGCCGAGCCCGCGCGTTAGCGCCGAGCAGGCGATGACGGGTTCCCGTAACGAGAACTCGGTGCTTTTCTCGCTCAAGAATCTGCAGGCACTCGCGACCGGATCCAGCACCACGGCCGCCCCGACATCTACAGCTCCCGCGCCCATGAGCCGCGCAGGCTATGCGGGTGGCGAAGGCTCGGGACTGATCGACATTCGCGCGCTCGCCAGCGCCACAGGCGTCGCCGAAACGCAGCGCGAAGACTCGGAGAAAGACGCGCTGCTCTCGCTCGGCTCGGCGCAGACAGGTGCGTTTGGCGCACTGGGCTCGCCCATGCTCGCGCCGGTTGGTGGCAGCGACGAAGGCAGCAAGAAGGGCATCATGTTCGCCATCCTCGGCGGCTTCGCGCTCCTGGCGGTGGCTGCGGTAGCCATCGCTCTGATCGTCGTGCGCCCACAAGCGCCAGCGCCAGTGCCCTCGGTTGCACCCGCGTTGCCGCCAACAGCTGCGGCCCCAGTGGCCGCCAACCCAGCGCCAGGCGCCGCGCCCACAGAAGCACCGTCGGAAGGCGAGCTGGCAGCCAAGCGTGCAGCCGCTGCCGCAGCACGCGGCAACACCGAGACAGAAAAGCAGCGCTCAGGTGGTGGCCATGGCAGCAAGCGCCGTGAAGCTGGCGGCGGAGCCGACAAGGCGCAGGCCGCAGGCGACACGAGCCCTGCCCGGTCGGAGCCCGTAGCTGCCGCCAAGGCAGCCGACAAGCCCAAGGCCAAGGGCGGAAGCTCCAGCATCGATGAGCTGCTCGATGGCGCAATCGGCGGTGGCGGATCGGGCAAGGCTGCGGCCAAGAAGGAACGCGAGCCGGCGGTGGATCCGAACTTGCAGGACAAGCCTTCCCGGGAGGACGTGATCGCTGCGATGAAGGGCGTGCAAGACGCCGTCAAGACCTGCGCCGGCAGCCAGTCAGGCGTTGCGTTCGCAAACGTCACCGTGGCCGGCAAGAGCGGCCGGGTAAGCGGCGTAGAGATCACCGGCGTCACCGGTGAAGCTGGCTCGTGCATCGCGCGTGCCGTGCGCAAAGCCTCATTCCCGAAGTTCCGGTCGGACACCTTCCAGGTCAAGTTCCCGTTCCGGCTCTAGAGAGTATCGAAGTCGACGATCGCGCGCGTGCCAGGGTTGTCGCAAAAGGCCCGCGCCAGCAGCGCCCCAGCGGACGCCACGTCGCTCTCTCGTAGAGCTGTGATGGCGACAGCTCTTCAGCTCGCTGCGCTAGCTGCGATCGAGCGCAAGAACGAGAGACCCGTCAGCACGCCGAAACCGGTCGCGCCTTTGGGCATCGCACCGTGGGCTTTGTCGAGAAACGCAGGGCCCGCGATGTCCAGGTGCGCCCAGCGGCACTCGCCCACGAACTCGCGCAGGAAGAGCGCTGCTGTGATCGCGCCTCCCAGACGCGAGCCGGTGTGCTTGAGATCGGCGATCGAGCTCTTGAGCTCATCCTTGAGGTCTTCATCGAGCGGCATCGCCCAGACCGCCTCCCCGGTCGCTTCGGCGGCCAACTTGTATGCGTCGCTGAGGGCGGCGTCGTTCGAGAAGAGTCCCGCGCGATAAGCTCCGAGAGCGACCGTGCATGCACCTGTCAGCGTAGCGTGGTCGATGAGGTAGCTCGGCTTGAGCTCACGTGCATAGGCGAGTGCATCCGCCAACACCAGGCGTCCCTCGGCGTCGGTGTTGATGATCTCGACGGTCTTGCCGTCACGGGAGGGAAACACATCGCCCGGACGGTAGGCGTCGCCGCCCGTCATGTTGTCCGTGGACGCGATGATGCCGTGGACTTCCACCGGCAGCTCCAGGCGCGCTGCTGCCGTCACGATCGCGATGGTCGCGGCCGCACCCGCCATGTCGATCTTCATGTCGACCATCGAGGTCGATGGCTTGATGCAGAGCCCGCCCGAATCGAAGGTCAGGCCCTTGCCCACGAACACCACTTTCGGTGTTTCGGCGGTCGCGCTCTTCGGCTTGTAAGTCATGTGCACGAAGCGCGGCTCTTCCTTGCTGCCACGGTTGACCGCGAGCAAGAGCGGCATGCCGAGCTTCTGGATGGCTGGCTTGTCCCAGACCTTGCACGTGATGCCGAGCTCGCGAGAGCGCTCGACAGCGTGGTTCGCGAGCTGGGTCGCGCTCAAGTCGTTGGCCGGACAGTTCACCAGGTCGCGCGCGAAGTTCACGGCGTCGGCCACGACCACACCTTGTTGCACAGCGAGCTTCGCCGCCTCGTCCGGCTTCTTCGCCAGCACGATCGACGCCCTGCCCAGTTGCTTCTTCGGAATCCGCGCACCGGTGAGGTAACGCGTGTAACGGTAAGCTCCAGTTGCGATTCCGTCCGCAATAGCAGCCAGCAAGCCTGCCTCGCTCGACGGCGCGACCACGCAGAGGCTGCTCGACGACATGGCTGCCCGACCCGCCTTCACGCCGAAGAGTCGCGCACGGGCTTCCGTGAGCGGTCCATCGCCGAGGCCGATCAGAACGATGTGCTTGGCCTTGAGGCGCCCTCGCCCTTGCACACTCAGCGTCTTGCCCGGCTTGGCCTCGAACGATTCTTCCTTGATGCAGGCACTGAGCGCACCGCCCATGGCGCGGTCGAGCTTCTGCACGTTCGGATCTTGCTGCGGCTTCTTGCCGCTGACGCCGACCGCCAGCCAATCGGTCGAGAGGGATTGCAGCGCCTCGGTCGAGATGGAGATCTTCATGACGCGCAAGGCTGCCACGGCCTGGTTTTGGCCACAAGAATTGCCGCGGCGGCCGCCGGCGCTGGCGCCGCCATCTCGCCAAGTCCGCGCCGCAAGCTGCCGTGATCACTCGCCTGCTGCTGCGACACGCAGCCTGCAAAAGCCTTGGTCGTAACGTCGCTCGGCACTAACGCCGGGCGCCTCCAAGGAACAACTCATGCATCTCCAAAGCTCGCACAAGAAGACGCACCTGCTCATGTCTGGCCTCTTGGCTCTCTCGACGCTCTGGCTCACGCCGCACGTCCGTGCAGAGGGCACCAAGCCCGCAAGTCATGGCGCACCAGCCGCAGCGCCGGTCAGCGCGTCGGTCGAAGGCGTCATCAACATCAACACCGCAACCGTGGAAGAGCTCGACCGCTTGCCCGGCATCGGACCCAGCCGCGCGCAGGCCATCATCGCGCTGCGCACGCACCAGAAGCGCTTCGAGCGCGTCGAAGACGTGATGCGAGTCAAAGGCATCGGCCGCGCCATGTTCCGCAAGCTGCGCCCGATGCTGACGCTCGAAGGCCCGACCACACTGCCCGAAAAAGCCGCGCATGCCCGACAGCCGCATGCCCCTCTCGCATCCTGAAACATGAGAGGTGAGGGCCGCGCTGCGCACGCCGCGACGCGCAGCGCGCCCCACCCTCGCGCCTCAACCTTTGCGCAGAGCTGAGAGGAGCGGCGCGATGCGCGCGCGCTTCAGCTTCAATGCGACACGATTGGCCACCACCACCGACGATATGGAGCAGACCAGGTCGAGCTCTTCCAAGCCGTTCTGGCGCAAGGTCTCACCGCTCTCGACGAGATCCACGATCACGTCGGCAAGACCGGTCAGCGGTGCAAGCTCGACCGAACCCTGGACGTAGACCAGATCGATCTGCTGCCCCTTGCTCAGGAAGTAGCGACTGGCGATGTTGGTGAACTTGGTGGCGACCCGCAGTGTGCGCCCGGGCACGCGCTCTTGGCGCTTGCCCGCGACCACCATCCTGCACACGCCGATCCCGAGGTCGAGCGGCGCGTAGAGGTCGTACTCACGCTCCATCAAGATGTCGCGACCGACGATGCCGAGGTCGGCAGCGCCGTACTCGACGTAGGTGGGAACGTCGTCCGGCTTCAGCAAGAGAAAGCGCAGTCCGGTGTGCGGGTCGTCGCGCACCAGGGTGCGGTCATCGGCGAGCAGCACGTCGCGATTCACGCCGAGCGGTGCAAGGCGCGCAGCCAGGGGCTTGAGCACGCGGCCCTTCGGGATGGCCACCACGATGCGCTCGCTGTGCTGCACGACGGCTGCCGTGCTGGCCGCCTGGCGCGGCTCAGGCGTGGTGCGTGAGGACTTGCTGGCGCGGCCACTCATCTGCTTCGCTTCGCCCACGGTCTTGCCTTCAAGCATCTTCGGGTACGCGCTGGATCTGAGCACCGATGCCCGCCAACTTCTCTTCGATGTGCTCGTAGCCGCGGTCGATGTGATAGACGCGCAGCACGTCAGTGGTGCCTTCGGCCATCAGGCCTGCGATGACCAGCGAGGCGCTGGCGCGCAGGTCGGTCGCCATCACGCTGGCGCCTTCGAGCTTGCGCGGACCGTGCACGGTCGCCGAGCGGCCATCCACCTCGATGTGCGCGCCCATGCGGTTGAGCTCGCTGACGTGCATGAAGCGGTTCTCGAAGATCATCTCGGTCAGCGTGCTCTGACCTTCGGCCAGGCACATCAGCACCATGAACTGCGCCTGCATGTCGGTCGGGAAACCGGGATGCGGTGCGGTGGTCACGTCGGTGGGAGTGAACGGCGGCTTGCCGACCACACGAACGCCACCACCTTCGCGCTCCACGATCACGCCCGCCTGTCGCATCTTGCGCGCGACCGCAGCCAGATGTTCCAGTGTCACACCTTGCACCAGCACGTTGCCGCCGGTGGCTGCAGCCGCAACCATGAAGGTTCCCGCTTCGATGCGGTCCGCGATGATGGCGTGATCGACCGCAGCCAGCGTGTCCCGGCCTTCGATCACGATCGTGTCGGTGCCTGCACCTTCCACGCTCGCGCCCATCTTGTTGAGCACACGTGCCAGCTCTTCGACTTCGGGCTCGCGTGCGGCTTGATGCAGCGTCGTGCGGCCCTTGGCCAGAGCTGCGGCGCACATCAAGTTCTCGGTGCCGGTCACGGTGACCATGTCGAAGTGGATGTCAGCGCCCTTCAGCCGACCGCCGGGGACGCGCGCATTGATGTAGCCGTGGTCGAGGTCGATGACCGCGCCCATGGCTTCGAGGCCCTTCAAGTGCTGATCCACCGGACGCGCGCCGATCGCGCATCCGCCCGGCAGCGACACGCGCGCGCGGCCCAGGCGCGCCAGCAGCGGCCCCAACACCAACACCGATGCGCGCATCTGGCGCACCAGATCGTAGGGCGCTTCGTGCGAGCTGATGGTGGTGCTGTCGATCGTGACGACCGGCGGCTTGACCGAAACTTTGAGGCCCAGGTGGCGCAGGAGCTTCGCCGTGGTGCCGATGTCGCGCAGATCCGGGACGTTGCGGAAGGTGGACTCGCCGTGCACCAGGAGCGACGCACAGAGGATGGGCAAGGCGGCGTTCTTCGAGCCGCTCACGTGCACCACCCCGTTGAGCGGCCGGCCACCTTGAACGCGAATCTTATCCACGCGCGGTTGTTAGCCCGGAAGCGCTACGCCAGCAAGCCCCGAGCCGGCTCGCTCCACCGACTCACGCAAGCAACATCCCCAGCACGAAGAGCCCAAATCCAACCGCGATCAGAGCGCCCCACTTGCGCACCTCGGGCAGCACCCAACGGTCCTGGTCGTCGACGGCACGCACGCTGAATACGAACGCGGCCGCGACCCACACGCCGAACCCGACAAGCAGCACCAGCGTCCAGAGCAGGCTCGGATCTGGATCGTGTTCGAGCAACGCCAGGTGCTCGCTACGAAGTTGCTCGACCGTCTTGCCTGCGTCCATGCCGGGCGGCGGCTGGGCTGCCATCAAGGCGGCGATGCGCAGATTGGCTGCGCGCAGCTTCGGCCGTTCCGGGATGTAGAAGCTGCGCGTCGCCATGATGGAGCCGCGCAGTGCGCGATACGCGCTGAGCGCTTGCTCCGTGTCGGAACGCGCCTCGGCAGCCACCGCGATCCGAGAAAGCTCGTCGAGAGCCCTCACGTGATAGGGGCTGCCCGGC
>JADGRG010000464.1 GCA_017881145.1 Sandaracinaceae bacterium
AGAGCGTCATATGCCAACGCCGCCAGAACTCGGCGGGGCTCTGCGCCTGATAGGGGCGATCGAAGTTTTCCGGCAAGCGCAAGCCGAAGAGCATGGCCGTGCCGCGCGCAACATCGGTGTAGCCGGAGAAATCGCAGAAGATCTGCAGCGTGTAAGCGTAGAGCCCGATCATCACTTCGAGCGACGAATAGGCGCTCGGGTCGTCGAACACACGGTCCACGAGGTTCACTGCGAGGTAGTCCGCGAAGACGATCTTCTTCACCAGCCCCGTCGCCATCAGGAACACGCCCTCGCCGATGGCTTGTGCGTTGATGCGCGGGCGCGCGTCGAGTTGCGGCAGGAAGTCGGCGGCGCGGACGATGGGGCCCGCCACCAAGTGTGGAAAGAACGTGATGAAGAACGCGAAGCGCACGAAGTTGCGCGTGGGCTCGATGCGTCCGCGGTAGACGTCGATGGTGTAGCTGAGGCTCTCGAATGTGTAGAACGATATGCCAACCGGAAGCATGACATCGAGGTGGTGCGCCGAGAGCGAAAGCCCGAAGAGGTGAGCGCCGTCGACGACCGCACCGGCAAAGAAGTTGTAGTACTTGAAGGTCCCGAGCAGCCCGAGATTCACCACCACGCTGGCCGCCAGGAACGCCCGCTTCCTGCGCGGGTCCTGTGCCGCATGGATGGCGCGTCCCGCGATGTAGTCGACCGTGATCGAGAAGAGGATCAGGACGATGTACGCCGGGTTCCACGCCATGTAGAACACGCACGACGCAAGCAGCACGAAACCCAGGCGCAAGGACGCGCGCCGCGCGAGCACGAAATACCCGACCAGCGCGAGCGCGAGGAAAACGAAGTAGTCGAGCGAGTGGAAGTTCACTTGTGTCGGGTGGCGCGTCGGGTGGCGCGTCGGTCGGCGCCGGCAGGGGCGCCAAACGGGCTCCTTGTAGCCGCCGGCCTGCTGCAGAGCAACGCGCGAGCGATGCTATGCTGGACGCCATGCGCATCGCACTCTGTTCCGACGAACCCTACCCGGTTCATGCGACCGTAAGCCGCTTTCTGGCCGACGGCGGGCACACGGTGATGGCCTTTGGAGCGGTGAAGAGCGGTCACGACGAACCTTGGGCGGACGTCGCAGAACAAGCGGCCCAGGCCGTCGCGAGCGGCGCCTGCGAGCAAGGCATCTTCTTCTGCTGGACGGGCACGGGGATCAGCATCGCCGCCAACAAGCTGGCTGGCATCCGAGCGGCCCTGTGCAGCGACCCTGGCCAAGCTGCCGCGGCGCGGATCTGGAACCACGCCAACGTGCTCTGCCTCTCCAACCGGACCCTCTCCGACGACATGGCCAAGGAGATTCTGACCGCCTGGTTCAACACCGAATGCGGCGACAAGGGCGCAGAGGGTGTGAAGCGCTTGGCGGCGCTCGACCAACGTCACCGCAGGTGAGCTGCGCGACGAAACGGGCTCAAGAGCTGTCGAAAAATGGCTCATAGCGGCTTTCGTCCTGCCAAAAAATGCTCGAAATACGCGAGTATTCCTGCGGTGTTTTCTGCGGGCGCGCTCGCTCTGCGCCGATTTTTCGACAGCTCTGCAGCCTTTCGGTTTGTCCGGACGCGCTTCGTGCGCGATCGTCGGCGGCTCTCCGCGCGCGCCACCCCATGCGCCTTCCCGAGCGTGGCGTCGCTCCTCGTTCGGGAACGGCATGACACTGCGCGCTGGACCGAGCGCTCCTTCGCGCACCATCCCGTAGCTGGACATCGGGTTCCAGAAGAGGACGCCGTCTGCGCCGCCTGCACGTGCGCCGCGAATCTGCTCGGCGATGAACTCCGGATTGTAGTAGTCGGCGCGGCTGGGGAAGCCCTGCAGGAACGGCCGGATCACGGGCGTGGGCCCCAGGCGCCGACGCATCAGCTTCACGCCTTCTTCGACCAAGAGCCCGGCGCGGCCGTCCTTCACCTGCCGCATCCACTTCGCCATCCCGTGCACATAGAGCATGGGCGAGAAGACCTCGACGTGTTTGGCCCACTCGTCGATCAACTGGCCGAGGCCGTCCGGATCCCCTTGATGGAACGCAGTGACGCCGAAGACGTCGACGCCCAGGGGGATGTGCACTGCCTCATCGATGCGCCGCAAGAGGCCAAGCAAGACGGCTGGCCGCGGTGTCTCGGTCTGCGCTGGAAACACCGCGAATTTCGTCGCGACATCCACAGGGAAACGGACGTAGTCGAGCTGGATCTCCTGAAACCCAACGGCTTCGACGGCCCTGGCCAACGCTACCAAGAGCTCGTGGTTCTTCTCATTGTAGGGGTCGAGCCAAGTGTTGCGATGCGCGTTCTTCTCCCAGAGATCGCCGACATGGCCGGGCCGATTGTCGAGGATGGCACGGTCGGGATACTCGCGCGGCAGCACCGGATCGCTAAAGCAGACGATGCGCGCGATCGTGTAGATGCCCGCCGCTCTGAGCTCGCCCACGAAGCCAGCAGCGTCCTTTAGGAAGATGTGCTCCGAACCGGCGAGCTCATCGATCGCTGTGTCGAAGGAGATCCGACCTTGACCATCCTTGATGTCGATGACGGCGGCGTCGAAGCCTGCGCCACGCACCAAGTTGATCACGCCGCGGGCGCCTAGTTTGTGAGCCATCGGTGCGGTGATGTAGAGCCCACGCGCGCGCTGGCCTTGCTCACTCACCACGTCCAGGTAGCGGTCGTCGGAAGCCCCGCCGCTGACGGCGGCGGTTGATCCACTTGCTCCGCCGTGGGACCAGGTGCCTGGCTCGGCTCCGCGGCAGCGGCCGGTGGCGCGCTGGCAGTGCTCGCCTGGCTAGCTTCCTCGCTCGCAAGCGGCGGCTGGGCGACCTGTGCGCGCTCCACCTGTGCCTGCGACCCCGCCTGCGGACCATCGCCCGAGAGCTTCGCTCCGCGGCCTTGCGCCACCGTGCCCGCGCAGGCGGCTAGGCATGCCGCGGTCAACGCCGGAACCCAAATTGACTGCGTGATATCGCGCACAACAATCCTTTCCGGGCCAGTCTGCCCGAGCCGCGTGCACAAGCGCAAGCTATTGATATACCTAGAAGAAACGGAACAAGCAGAAACCTCGCGGAGGCTCGCTGCGGGCACGACACCCCAACGGATGGTTCTGCGCAGCGCGTGCGAGACCCTCGTCGTGACCGGGCTCGCCCGGCGCGCTAGCCTGCGGCCTGTCAGGTGAATTTCTTTGCGCATGCCACCCTCGCCTGCCGGCACCGCGAGCATCCACGCTTCGTGCTCGGCGCCATGCTGCCCGATCTACTTGGCATGCTCGGGATGCGCGTGACCGGCCTCTTCGACGCGGAGCTCTCGGCCGGCGTCGATTACCACCACGCGACCGACGCGGCGTTCCACGCTGCGCCGCGCTTCATCGAGCTCTGCACGCACTCGATCGCATCGCTCACAGAAAGCGGCGTGGAGCGAGGCACCGCTCGCGCAGTCGCCCACGTGGGCGTCGAGCTACTCCTGGACGGCGCGCTCAGCTCCGACCTGCACGCTCGCCGGTCCTACGAGCAAGCGTTGCGAGGTGCCACCGCAGCGCCGCTGCACGATCTGCTAGCCCTGGCAGAGCCTCGAGACGTCGAACGCTTGCGACACGGTCTGACACGACTGACCACGGCGCCGGTGCCAGAAGGCTACCTGCAGCCGGATTTCGTGGCGGAACGACTGGAGCACATCCTCGGCAGCCGGCCGCGCCTTGCGATGCGGCGATCCGACATGCCGATCGTCCGACGCTGGGCGCAGGCAACGCACGCGGCTGTGCACGAGCAACGTGACGCGCTCCTCACCGAGGTGCGCGCGAAGCTCCTCCGTGCATCGGGCTTGTGAAGGACCGCGCGGCGTAGCTCTCGCTCATTGCAGACCGTCCCAGAACGGCCGCAACGCCTCGAGCGGCGCCGATTCCGGACCGCAGCGCAGACCAAGACGCATCGTGGTCTGCTTCGCAGGTTCGTAAGGCGTCCATCCGGGCAGACGCTCATGGCTGGGATCCCCGGTGCGAGCGAAGCTCGTCCAGGCGTCGAGCATGAGCTCCGAAAGACGCTGGGCCTCTGGTCCGCCGCCGCTGAATGCCACGCCGAACGGTCCCGCCACGGTGCCGAAGATGAAGGGGATCTCGAGCGCGTGACAGGCTCCCATCTCGTGGTCGAAGAGTGGCGAGCGGAAGTCGAAGAGATAGGAAAACGTCTTGTGTTGGTGCGTGCACTGCGCCTCCGCCAGACGCAGCGCTGGGATGCGGAACATGCGATCCGTTTCGATGGCGGAGAAGATCTTCCACGCGGGGAGGTCCGCGCCCAGCGCCTTGCGATACACCGCCACAGCTTCGCTGCCGCGATCCCGCAGCCGCCGGTTGGTGATCTTGTGCAACGCAGCTTCGTCCATGTCGCGCTTGTTCGGCTCGACCAGGAACAGGAAGTAGTTCCACTCGTCGAGGTTGGCGCCGACCATCAGCTCCACTTCGGGCGCGCTGCCAGCCGCGATGGCGTCGAAGGGCTCCTCCGGCAGGAAGTCGCCGTCACCGACTGGGATCAGTGTCATCGCCGCCTGCGGAAGCGTTCGCCCAACCGGCCCGCGTTGGATGGTCTCGCGCCAGCAGAGCTGTTGGGCGACCACGATTTCGCTCGTGCTGATCTGCCAGAGGCGCTGCGGGTTGCTCCGCGAGATGCCGAGCCCGCGCAGGATGAGCTCCCCCATGCGCGAAGCCTCGGCGCGCGTGGTCGCATGATGCGCGGCACCACTCTGCGCCACCGCACGGCGAAACAAGCCTCTGGCGGAATTGGCAGCAAGCAGCGCGCCGACGCTCATCCCACCCGCGGATTCGCCGAAGATCGTAACGTTGTCAGGATCTCCGCCGAACGCATCGATGTTGTCGCGCACCCAGCCGAGAGCGGCTACTTGGTCACGCAACCCGTTGTTGGCGTCGGTCCGCGCGCCTGAGCCCAGTGCCTCACCAAAATATGCAAATCCCAGCGCACCGAGCCGGTAGTTGATGCTCACCACGACCACGTTGCCGCGGCGCGCAAGCTCAGAGCCGTCGTAGACCTCCTGTCCGCCAGAGCCGACGCTGAAGCCGCCACCGTGGATCCAAACCATCACCGGCCTCGGCGCGCCGCCGAGCGCTGGCGTCCACACATTCAAGCAAAGGCAGTCCTCGCTCTGCTCACCGATGTCCAGGATGATGCCCTTGTCCTGCGGCGCCGCAGGCCCCAGCCGGCGTGCATCGCGGGTGCCTTGCCACGCAAGCGGAGGCTCTGGCGCACGAAAACGCAGCGCACCGACGGGCGGTCTCGCATACGGCACGCCGCGGAACACACCCACCCCGCGCGGTCCGGTTTCACCTTCCAGCCTGCCCTGCCTTGTCATCACTGCGAACGTCATGCGGGGGGTTCTTTCATGAAGCGCCGCGCTCGCCAAGCCGCTCGCTGGAAGCTGCTACTCTTTCGCTATGCCCTTCGAACGACTCGAACGACCGGGCGACTACATCGACGGACGTTTCTGCGTCCCCGGCGCTGCGCAGGGTGAGCTGTTCATCCTCAGCCCCGCTGATGCGAACGACGTCACGGCGTTCCACCCCTACGCCGAGTGCGCCGTGCACGAAGCCGTCGCCGCCGCACGCAACGCCTTCCCTGGTTGGCGTCGGCAAACACAGGCCGAACGCGCTCAGCTCTTGCGACGCTACCAGGAACGGTTGCGCGCGCATCGCAGCGACCTGGCCCACGCCATCGCGCGTGAAGTTGGCAAGCCACTCTGGGAAGCGAGCACCGAGGTCGACGCGATGATCGGCAAGGTCGACGTGATGCTCGGCGAAGGCGCTCGTTTCACCGAGGATCTCCAGCTGCCTGATCTACCCGGCGAGATCCGGTATCGGCCTCACGGCGTGGTGTCGGTGATCGGCCCGTTCAACTTCCCAGGCCATCTGCCCAACGGGCACATCGTGCCGGCGCTCTTGCTGGGCAACTGCGTCGTGCACAAACCCAGCGAGCGAGCGCCGAGCACGGCCACGTGGATGGCGCGTTGCTTCGACGAGGCGGGCCTGCCACCCGGAGTCTTCAACCTGGTGCAGGGTCCGGGCAGCTACGGAGCCTTGCTCAGCGAGCATGCCGATGTCGACGGCGTGATGTTCACCGGCTCGGTTGCCGTGGGACGACGCATTCTCGCGAGCCAGGCCGGGCGTCTGGACCGAATCGTCGCGCTGGAGCTGGGCGGCAAGAACACCGCCGTGGTGCTCGATGACTGTGATCTAGAGCGCGCTGCGCGAGCCATCGCCTTCGCAGCGTTCGTGACCGCCGGCCAACGCTGCACGGCGACCTCGCGCGTGGTGGTGACTGCCGGCATCGCGCCCAGGTTAGCGGCCCGTCTCGTCGAGATCGCCGCCGCCTTGACCGTAGGCTATCCCTTCGACGCCGACGTCTTCACGGGCCCGGTGATCTCCGCGGCGTCCGCCGACCGCGTGCTCGCAGCCCAGGCGATCGCCCGCAACCACGGCTTTGCGCCCCTCTGCCCCGGCGGCCGCTCTGAATCGCTCGGGCGCAGCGGCCATTACCTGCGACCCGCCGTGCACCGCGCTCCCACGGCGAGTGCCTGCGCCCCCGGCTACAGCGACGTCGAGCTCTTCGGCCCAGACCTGGCCATCTACGTCGCCGACGACTTGGAGCACGCCCTCGCGGTGGCTAACGACACACGCTTCGGCCTCGCAGCCGCCGTCTTCACCGAGTCTGCCGAGGCATTCGAACGTGCGGCCGACGAGCTCCGCGTGGGCGTCCTGCACTGGAACCGCCCGACGACCGGGGCCAGTGGACGGCTGCCCTTCGGTGGCGTCAAGCAGAGCGGCAACCACCGACCGGCTGGCGTTATGGCTGGCACATCCTGCGCGTATCCGCTGGCCGTCCTGCTGCGGCCGGGCCGCGAGGCAGCATTGCCGGCCTGGCCCGGGATGCACTTCTGAGAAGAGAAGTGAAGAGCTGTCCAGAAATGGCTCATAGCGGCTTTCGTCC
>JADGRG010000465.1 GCA_017881145.1 Sandaracinaceae bacterium
AGCGGTCAGCGAGGGCCGCGCGAGGGCCAGCACAACGCTTCCCGGAGGCCAACGCGTGCCTCACAACGCGGCACTCACTTGGAGAATAGCGAGAGCACCAAGTAGCCGAGCACCGCGACTGCGACTCCGATGCCCAAACCGAGCAAGAGCGTGGGCAGGCGCGACACGGGCACGGTCGGCGGATCGGCGTGCAGCTGCACCACCATGTGATTTGCGCTGACGCTCGGCAGCGGGCGCGCGGAAAGGCTAGCGGCCGGCCGGACAGAGCTCTTCGCGGATGAGGCCTCGGCTGCACCCTGCGCCGGGCTCGGATTGGACGGGATGGCGCGCCGAGCCGCGGTGCTGAGCAGCCCTTCGCGCATGCAACCCTTGAGCGCTTCGGCGAACGTGACCGCGCTCTCGTAGCGAGCCTCCGGCTTCTTGGCGAGCGCCTTGGCCACCACGGCGTCGAGCTCGGGCGAGAAGGTGCGGCCGGGCACGCGCTGCGAAAGCGGAATCGGCGGGTCCTTGACGTGCGCCTTCATGATGTCGAGCGGAGCCTTGGCCTCGAAGGGCAGCTTGCCGGTGACCAGCTCGTAGAGGATGAGCGCGAGCGAGTAGATGTCGCTGCGGCGATCGATGGTCTCGCCCTGTGCCTGCTCGGGGCTCATGAACTCCGGCGTTCCGAAGACCATGCCCTGCTGCGTGAGCATCATGGAGCCGCGGCCCATCTGCTTCTCGCTCATCTTCGCCAGGCCGAAATCGAGCACTTTCGGGAAATCCAAGGTGCCAGCCTGGTCGGTCAGGAAGACGTTCTCGGGCTTTAGATCGCGATGCACGATGCCCGCGCGGTGCGCTTCTTCGAGCGCGCCACACACCTGCACCATGATGTTGAGCGCGCGGTCGGCGTCCATGGGGCCGTTCTCACGCACCTCGTGGGCGAGGTTGCGGCCCTCGAGATAATCCATGACGAAGTAGACCGCGCCATCGTCGAGCTCGCCGTATTTGTAGACGCGCGCGGTGTTCGGATGCGAGAGCTGGCTCATGGCGCGCGCCTCGCGGCGGAAGCGCGCAACCAGGTCGTCACGCGTCGCGAAGCGCGAGTGCAGCACCTTGATCGCCACCAGCCGGTTCATGCTGGGCTGGTCGGCTTTGTAAACCGAGCCCATCCCGCCGGAGCCGATGCGGGCAGTGATCACGTATTCGCCGTTATCGACGTGCTTGCCGATGAGGGGATCTGCCACGGAGTCGATACTACCAAATGTGAGACACGCTTTCGCCGCCACCCGCCCCGGCGTGGCCGATTTTTATGCGCGGGTGGAGCACGAGCGAGCGACTGCGCTATGGTCCGACGATGCAGGTGCTGCCCTATCCGCTCGGCCAAGTGCCCAAGCTCAGCCGGACCACGGCGGCAGCCCTGACCGCGTTTCGCCGCCGCATTGCGCGCGCAGAGCTGGCTGCCATGCAGGCGACCGCCGCAGCCCTGCTGGGCACAACGCCCCAGATCCGCGCAGGCTTGCCGGAGGCCGCCTCCCCGGCGCAGGCGCTCTCTCTGCTGCGCGAGCCGGTGGTGGCGCTCCTGCTGGAGGCAGCAGGCGCGAGCACCCGTAGCCAGGCGATCCTGGCCTGCACGCCGAGCGTGGCCGCAGCACTGGTCGACCGAACCCTCGGGGGTGATGGCAGTCTCGGCATGGCGCAGGGGCTGATGGCACTCGATGACATGTCCCAAGGCGTCTTCGCCTACCTCGCGGCCCGCCTGCTCGCAGCCTCGCAGACAGGCTACGGCCTGCGCTCGCTCATGACGGAGTGCATCACGCTGCCCGATGCGCTTGCCGCTGACGGCTGCATCGTGCTGCCGCTCGCGCTGCGCCTCGGCGCGCAAGAGCTAGGCCTTACGCTACTTCTTCCGCCGGCCGCGATCGAGCATGCCGCAGACCCGGCGCCCAGCCAGCTCCCCGAGTGGCTAGGTGCGCTGACGGTCTCACTCTGGGCGGACGGCGGACGCGCGCACCTCTGCGCAAGCACGCTAGCCACGCTCGGCAAAGGTGACGTGATCGTGCTCGACCAAAGCGGGCTTTCGCACTCCGACGACGGCTTCCTCGGCAGCGTTGCGGTGCGGCTGATTGGCAGCGGATGGCGGCTGCGCTGCCAAGCACGGCAGATGCGCTTCTCGATCGAGGCTGTGGAGGCTGGAAAGGATCCGTTGATGACGACAGGAAAAGTGATCGCAGCCGAGGCCAAGCCCGAAGCCAGCGCGATGTTGATCAGCGATGCACCGATCGAGCTGGGCGTGGAGCTCGCGCGTTTTTCGCTCTCGCTCGGCGAGCTTGCGCTCCTCGGCCCTGGCGATGTGCTCAGCACCGGACGCCGCATCGGGGAAGCCGTAACCTTACGGTCCGGCGACCGCGCGCTGGCGGAAGGCGAGCTGGTCGACATCGACGGCGAGACCGGCGTGCGCATCCTGCGAATGCTGGTGCGCTAGCGGCCGTCGCTAAACAGGAACTTGAGTTTAGCTCAAGAGCTGTCGAAAAATCGGCGCAGAGCGAGCGCGCCCGCAGAAAAAACCGCAGGAATACTCGCGTATTTCGAGGATTTTTTCGAGGACGTAAGCCGCTATGAGCCATTTTTCGACAGTTCTTCACTGGCCTGCGACAACGCCGCTCTGGGATGATCAGTTCGCGATGGTGTAGCGCAGCTTGCTCGCGTGACCGGCGCGCTCGATGTCCAGCACCAGCTCACTCGCGGCCGACAGGCTGTCCCAAACCACCTGAAACTGCTCGGGACGTTCGATCGACTGGCCGTTGGCGCGCTTGACCGTGTCACCGGGCTGCAGCACGGCCACGTGCACAGCCTTGTCTGCGGCAAAGAGGCTGACGATACGCCAGCCGGCGAAGCGGCCCTTGATCACCTCTGGCTCGGCGTGCACGCGTTGCAGGAATCGCCCGATGCCCGCCGCGAGCACGGCGTTGAGCTCGGCTCTGGCGATCACGCCGCCGTTCACTTCCGCCGCCAGCGCCGGAGCCACGGAAAGCACGTCCGGAGCGTCGGTCGTGGGTGCGGAAGCCGGCGAAGCTTCGCTCGCGGGAGTGGGCTCGGACGTGGGGATCACGGTCGGCTCCTCACCCGGCATCCCGTTGTCGACGTGCTTGGCGCGTGGCTGCTTGCCCGACGCGCTGGAGCTTGCACAGGCAGAGAGCGTGCAACACAGAAATACCCGGGCGATGACGCGTCGCATGCTCATGTTATGGCGGCGCCGCGCTGACTTGGTCCAGTTTCTGACACACGTTTCTGACACGCGCTCGGGCCCTGCTCAGCGCGCACGCAGCAGCGCCTCGACGTGTTCGAGCACCGTGGCACCGACACGCTCGATGGGACCCTCGGCGTTGATGTGAACGATGCGCTCGCCGGGGAAGTGGCGATCGAGCTGGCTGTAGAAAGCGCTCAAGCTCGCCTGCAGTCCATCGTCGTCGAAGATCTCGCGACCCGCGCGCTGACGACGCCGCTCCGCGGCCACCGCGGGGGGAACTTCGAGCACCAGCGTCAAGTCGGGCCGACGCGCATGCCGATTGATCTCGCGAATCCAACCGATGCTCTCGGCCGCGTCGCCTGCAGCCGTCAGCGACTGATACGCGACCGAGGAGTGGTAGTAGCGATCGCACACCACGGTGATGCCGTCGCCGAGCATCGGCAAGATCTCGGACTCGAGGTGGTCCAACCGATCGGCCGCAAACATCAGCGCCAGCGTGCCCCAACCCGGCGCGCGCACACCCAGCGGCCCCGGCGTGACCAGCCTGCCGGTGAGCGCCTGGCGCAGGAGCCCACCCAC
>JADGRG010000466.1 GCA_017881145.1 Sandaracinaceae bacterium
GCGCAGGCGAACACGACGAGGCGCGCGCGCCGGGCGCGACCGAGTGCGGGGTGGTCCTCAGCGCTGGGCATCGTGCGAGGCGACCGCCATCGGCGAACCACCCGAAACCACCCGCCGCCACAAGAGTGCCACGCGTGCGAAGAAGCCCGACGGCGGCCTCACCGACGGCCCCCTCGCGATGGGTGCAAGCGGCGTCCAGGTGCAGGAGAGCTCCGGAACCGCTGGATCGTGCGTCTTGAGGTGGTCGAGCCTGGTTTCGAGCGCGTTGATGCCGGCGGTGTATGAGAGCACCTCCGAGGTGGCCAGCGTGTCGGGCAGGATCGCATTACAGATGTGACCCGTAAGGACGCCGAGACGGCAAGCGATGATTAGATCCGCCTTGCCTACCACGCCCGCAATGGTCGTGGGCACGTGCATCATCTCGTGGACCACGGTGGCGTTGACGATGTCGGCGCAATACGCCGCGCAAAAGCAGGGGTCGAGCACGGCGCCGCCGAACTTGGTCACGCCCGCGACCTTGTTCGGATTGTTCTTGGTGGCGTCGTAGCCGGGGCAGGTCTTGAACTGTGCGAGCACGCGGGCGTCGCCGCTGAAGCGACCGTTGAACGACGTGACGGCGTCCGACATCGAGGTTGGACCCGTCGGCGTTGTGATGTCGGCCTTCACCGAGCTCCAGGCGCTGAGCGCGTCCTTCTGGTTTTGCAGGTAGGCATCCATCATGGGGATGTCGTCACAGGTGCAGGGGCGCGTCGGGCAGCTCTCCTGGGGCACGAACCACGCAGCCACATCCTCGGCGTGGCCTGTCCGCGGGCACGCAATCATGGCCAAGACAATCAGTGCAAAGCTCGACGATGCACGGTTCATGGCGCCACCTCCACCATCTTCGCGGGCCAGTTGCTCGGCGGGAAGGCACCGCTGTATCGCGTGTAGGTTGCTTGGGTGGAGATCACCAAAGTACCCGCCTGCGAGGTGCCCTGGTCGACGAGTTGGCCTGCCTCGATCGTGAAGATGTGCGTGTCCTGTCCGCTGGTCAAAGACCCGTCGTACGTTGCGACGTAGGTGGCGTCGTCTGCCTTCTGCAACGCGCGGGCGAAGCGGTAGTAGACAGAATCACCCGTGCGAAATGCGTAGGTAACGAGCTGGCTGGCTTCAATCTTCTGGTAAGCGTCGATCTCCTGGCCGCTGGTCCCGTCGGGCAGCGTGTCTGGCAGAGCAACATCGACACTGCTGATCTTGGTCGGATCCGCCGTATCAATGAGGCTGATCTTCGAAGCAGCGCGCTTCCAGAGAGAATCGAAGCTGCCGCTGGCTGCCGTACCGCCAGCATCGCTATGGCTGGTGTTCGTGCCCGGGTTCGTGCTCGAGCTTGCGCCTGCGTCACGACCACCAACGGTGCCGCCGTTGGCGCCAGAACCCGTGCTGCTGGTCTTGGCCGTGCCGCCATCTGTATGGGTCGCTTGCGAGCCGTTGCCACCGAAGCAACCGACTGCTGCCAATGTGAACGTGATTGGAGCCCAAGACCACCGCCTACAACGCATCGAGGTTCTCCCGCGCCATTCTGCCGTCGTGATCGAGTGATGACATACCGCGATACCCGCATACCGCCAGCGCAGTTGCGCGTCAACGGAGGCTGCCGCGTGAATATAGCGGCATTCTGTCGGGCGACGAGGTAAGATCAAGAACGTGAACGAGGAGTGCCTCATCGAGCTCCCGCCCGGGCTGGTCACCGTCTCGCAGGTGCGCAGCACCCTTCTGCAGTCGTCTCTAAATTCGCTGAAGAATCTTGGGCACTTCGAGAACTACCTCGAGCTGCTGAACCCACTCCACAAAGACGTCATCCTGGGTTCCCTGGCGCCCGAGTGGCTCTCCTTGGCCGCCGCGGAAGCGCACTACGAAGCGTGCGACGCGTTGAAGCTATCCGCCGAGCAGATGCAGCAGATCGGCGAGGATGTGGGCAGCCGCATCCAGGGCACGTTCCTAGGCACCCTGGTTCGCAGGGCACGCACCGTGGGCCTCACGCCGTGGCTCCCACTCGCGCACTTTCAGCGCCTCTGGGTGCGGTTGATGGTTGGTGGTGGTGTCGCACTCTACAAGACAGGCCCCAAGGACGTGCGCGTGGAGATTCACCTCTTGCCCTTGGCGCGCTACGCGTACTTTCGTGTGGCCTTCTGCGGCGTGATCTCGGCGGGCATCAAGTTGGGCGCAGGGCGTGCTGTGAGCGTTCGGTTGGGGAACGCCGGCAACTTCGAACACCGCCTGGTGTTACGCTCTGCTTGGGTGTGACTTTCCGCACGCCATCCGGCGCAGCCTGCTATCAAGAGCTGTCCAGAAATCGGCGCAGAGCGAGCGCGCCCGCAGAAAAAACCGCAGGAATACTCGTGTATTTCGAGGATTTTTTGGCAGGACGTAAGCCGCGATGAGCCATTTCTGGACAGCTCTTCAGAGGCGCAGCGGCGACTTGGGAAGCTGTGCGTCGCTATCGCGCAGGTAGATCGGCACTAAGCCAGCAAGCTCGGATGCGCCTTCACGGAGGTAGAGCCGCAGCGCTTCCTGCGCGAAGACCTTGCCGTGCGGTGTGTCGCAGGCGGCATCTAGCACCACGGCTTCTGTCAGCACGGCTTGCAGCTCGGCTGCGTAGCGACGAAACCCACTGCCGAGGATCGAAACGCTTTGGCCTTGTAGCGCTTGCCGGATGCGTTCCGCAGCCAGCGCTGGCGACGCATGGAAGGGTGGCACGCGAAGCTCGGGGCCACCGTCTGCACCGCACGCGTAAAGCGCGGTGAAGACCTCGCCCTTGTAGCCATCGAGCACCGGCAGCACGAGAGCACCCTGCCCTTGCCGGTCGTAGCGCAGGAAGGGTTGAGCGAGCGACGCCAGTGACACCACGCCGCGCACCGGCTTGCCGGTCGCGAGCGCAAAGCCCTTGGCGGTCGCCAAACCCACGCGCACACCAGTGAACGAACCGGGGCCGATGCCGACGCCGAAGAGATCGATGTCCCAGAGCGCGAGCCCGGCCTGCGTCAGGCAGCTCTGGATGCGCGGGAGAAGGGTCTGCTCGTGCCGGTCGGTGCTGGGCGCGTCCATCTCGGCGAGCACGACGGAGCCGGCGCTTACGGCCACGGCAGTGATGTCGGACGAAGTGTCGAAGGCTAGAACGCGCAAAGTCATAAGGTCATAAGATCATAAGGTCGTGAAGGTCAGATCAGATCGGCAGCACAGCGAAAGCCGAGGTTCACATCGCGCAGCGCGCGCGGCTGCGCGAGCCAAGCTGCACCGCGACCGTAACCTCCGCGACCGTCCCAGCCGTTGCCTTTGACGACGGCCGCATCCGGCTGCCCCAGCGCGGGCGACGAGGTCCACTCGAAGACGTTGCCACCCAAATCCAAGATGCCTTCCGCCGAGGCACCCGAAGGCAGCGAACCGACCGGCAAGGTGTCATGTGCCTTTCGGGCAACGCTGTTGACGCGGAATGGGTCGTACGAGTTGCCCCACGGATAGATGCGCCCTTCGGGTCCGCGTGCGGCACGCTCCCACTCGTCCGCCGTGGGCAGGCGCGCGCCACGCCACGCGCAGTACATGCTGGCGTCGTCATGCGTCACCAGCACCGCGGGGTGCTTCAGGTGGTCGGCCGGCGGGTCGTGGTCGTCCCAGAGAAAGAGCTGGACCAGCGCGTAGGCGCGCGTGAGCTTGAAGGCGCGCTGCAGACCAGCCCAAGTGGCTTCGGTGAGCAGCTCGGCGTTGGGTGGCGGTGTGCCACAGGCCTCGACGAGCTCACGGTAGGCCGCGTTGGTGAGCGGCGCGCGGTCGATGCGAAACCCTGGCAGGTGGGCGCGGCGCAGCGGCCGCTCGTTGCGAAAGAGCTGCTGACCACCTGGGCCGAAGTCGCGCCGCGCCTGCACGCGCTCCGGCTCGGTCGAGCCCAGGACCGCAGTGCCGGCGTCGATCGGCACCATCTGCGCCTGCAGCGTGTCCGCCAGCGGCCGTGGCATGGAGATGCAGTCGGCCACGCGCGGACCATAGGGATCGGGCTCGCGCAAAGCTGGACCGGAGGCGCCGCACCCTGCAATGAGCCACGCCAAAGCGCCCAAAACACTCGATCGAAGGGGGACGTTCTTGACCCACCCCTTGGCTGCCCATAGCTTGCGTTTCATGCCAGCGGCCAGCGTACACCCGGCAGGCGGTCTGCCTCAAAGTCTGCCTCAAAGCCTGCCTCACGCTCTGTTCGGGCCCAAGTGGGCCGCGCTTCGCCCATGCACCTTTCCCGGGACACCCGGCTCGACGCCGGGACAACGCGTGGTAATGGAAGCCGGCTCGCGCGCGCTCCTGCCTCGCTCCTGATCACCCTGCTCATGCTCTCGCTCCTGACGCCCACCAACCCGCTCTGGGTAGAAGCTGCCTGCGCCGATCTACCGACGCTGCTCTCCGATCATGCGCACTGCGAGCTCAAGGCTGCGCAGAGCGCGCTCTCGCTTTTGGCTCGCTACGCGGGTGAGTTCCCCTGCTTGGTGGCGCCACTCGGTGCACTCGCCAAGGAAGAGACCGAGCACTTCACCATGGTGCATGCGCAGCTGACCGCCCGAGGTCTGGGCATGGGTCTGCCTGCCTCGGACGGCTACGTCACGAGGCTCGCCGCCGCCGCGCGCGCCGACCACCACGCGGACCGCTCTCCATTGATGGACAAGATCCTGGTCGCAGCGCTGATCGAAGCTCGCTCGTGTGAGCGCTTTCAGCTTCTCTCGGAGCACCTGCCCGATGCCGAGCTGCGCAAGTTCTATGCGGACCTCATGACCTCCGAGGCCCGGCACTTCACCCTCTTCTCCTCGCTCAGCGCCGAATGCTTCGGGCGGGCGGAAACCCGCGCGCGCCTGGCCACACTCGCCACACGCGAAGCAGAGATCGTCGAACACCCCCCTTTCGGCCCACAGGTACACGGATGAGCACTCCCGCAGAGCCCGCGCAAAAGATCTCGGACACCGCCCCGAAGCGCAACATCAACGAGCTGGATCAAACCCGCTGGGACCGCATCGCGGCGAACCTGAAGACCATCGGGGGAGCTGTGCTCTTGGCACTGGTGATCCGCACCTGTCTCTTCGAGGCCTTCGAGATCGAGGGACCTTCGATGGAGCCCACGCTGCTCAACGGGGACCGCGTGGTGGTCGCCAAGTTCGCCTTCGGGCTCTTTCTGCCGCTGCGCGACCACGCCGAAGTCACCTGGGGCTCACCCCATGTCGGCGACGTCGTGATCATCAAGAGCCCGGCCGATGGCGTGGACATCGTCAAGCGCGTGATCGGTGTCGGCGGCGACTTCATCGAGATGCGCGCCGATCGCGTCTACAGAAATGGCAAGCCCTTGCCCACGATGGATGCTGGGGCCTGCTTGGCTGGCGTGGGCTCACTTCAGCCCGACTGTCGCGTCTACGAATCCAAAGTCGGCGACCACGACTTCCTCCTGAGCACCGCACGCGTCACGCCCGACCCCATGCCGACCCAGGTGCCACCGGGCCACATCTATGTGCTCGGCGATCATCGCGATCACAGCAACGACAGCCGTAACCCCATGGTCGGCGCCATCCCCATCAACCGCATCAAGGGCCGCGCACTCTCCATCTACTGGTCGAGCGGCGAAGAAGGCCAGCGCTGGGCCCGCATGATGCACAACGTACGCTGATGGCGCTGATGGACCCGCGCGAGGTCGTCCGAGCTCGGGTCGCGCGCGAGCGTGGGACCATCCACAAGGCTGCCGCCGAACAAGTCGCGCTCTGCTACCCGAGCCCCTACCACGTGGGCATGTCGTCGCTCGGGTTTCAGACCATCTACCGCGAGATCAACGCCAGCCCGAATCGCTCAGCCGCACGCGCCTTTCTGCCCGACGACGTCGAGGCCCACCGCCGCACCCGCATGCCGCTCTTCACCTACGAAGGCGAGCGCCCGGTAGGTGATCATGCGGTGGTTGCGCTCTCGGTGGCCTACGAGATCGAGCTCTCGGGCGTCGTTCACGTGCTGGAGCTGGCTGGCATTCCGGCGCTGCGCGAAGAGCGCAACGAACGCCATCCCTTCGTGCTCTGCGGCGGGCCGCTGACCAACTCCAACCCGTTACCGCTGGCTGTCTTCGCGGACGCCATCCTGATGGGCGAGGCCGACGAGACCATCCACACTGCGCTCGACATCATCTTCGGCGAGCGCAGCCGCGCGCGGATTCTCGAAAGGCTGGCCAGCGAGATCCCGTCGTGCTTCGTACCCAGCGTGCATGGCGAAGCACTGCCTACCATCGCGCGAGCCAGCCACGAGAAGCTGCCGGCGTGGGCGCCGATCCGCACCCCGGACACGGAGCTCTCAGACATGTTCCTGCTGGAAGCCGAGCGCGGCTGCTCGCGCGGCTGCCAGTACTGCGTGATGCGTCGCTCCACCAACGGTGGCATGCGCGTGATCCCGGCAGACCGTGTGCTCTCGTGCATTCCCGACGACGCCACGCGCGTCGGTCTGGTCGGTGCCGCCGTCAGCGACCATCCGGAGATCGTGCGCATCGTCGACACCCTGGCCAGCCAGGGCCGACACGTCTCTCTCTCGTCGCTGCGCCCCGATCGCTTGAACGATGCCTTCATCACGGCGCTCAAGCGCGCTGGCGCACGCGCTATCACCACCGCGCTCGATGCGCCCAGCCAGCGACTGCGCGACCGCATCGACCGTAAGGCCAAAGAACAACACTTCCTGCGCATCGCCGAGTTGGTGCGTGCTCACTCCTTGCGACATCTCAAGGTCTACATGATGGTCGGCCTGCCCGACGAAACCGACGCCGACATCGACGAGCTGATCGGCTTCGCCACCGAGCTCTCCAAGATCCACCCTCTGGTGATCGGCGTCGGCCCCTTCGTCGCCAAACGCAATACGCCCCTCGATGGCACCCCGTTCGCAGGCATCGACGTCGTGGAGCATCGGCTCGCACGCTTGCGTGCAGGTCTGCAGGGCCGGGTCGACCTACGCGCCACCAGCGCACGCTGGGCGTGGGTGGAATACGTGCTCGCGCAGGGCTCGCTGCCGGAAGGCCGAGCGCTCTTCGATGCGGTGCGTGCTGGTGGCAAGTTCAGCGACTATCGACGAGCCTTCGAAGCACTACCGCAGAACCGCACGCGCAGAGCACTGCGGGTGGTCGCGTAGCGGGGTGGCGCCTCCGAGGTTTGCGCGTGTGCTCCGAGCGAGCCGCGGGTCCAAGGGTGGTCAGCAGGCCCCGCAGGGCGCGGGCGACCGCCGTGATTGGCGCGCGTCGAGAGAGAATTCACTCCCGCGAAACAAACGCGTGGCTCGCGGCTCGACGTCGCGTGTTCGTCGCCGACTCGCGACCGGGTGCGCGCTGGTCCGCGACGAGGAGTGTGTTACGAACGCACTGTGCTTCCGCCCGTACCTTCGCGCGCGCTGCGCAACTTCAGGCTGGCGGCTGTGGTCGCGGTGATCGTGCTGCTCGTGCTGGCCGAGCGCTTCGGAGTCCTGCAGATGTTTGCGGCACCGGCGCGTGTCAAGCAGACACTCGTGGCGCTTGGTCCCGGTGGCTATGCGGTGTTCATTGCGGCTTACACGCTACTGCAGCCCTTTGGTGTGCCTGGCACAGTCTTCGTGATGGCCGCGCCGCTGATCTGGCCATGGCCGATCGCCTTCGGACTCTCGATGGCTGGCACGATGGCGGCCAGCATCGTCGGCTTCTCCTTCGCGCGCTTCGTGGCGCGCGACTGGGTCGCCACGAAGATCCCTGAGCGCTTTCGGCGCTACGACGAGGCGCTGGCTCGACGAGCGTTTGCGACGGTGTTCACGCTGCGTCTGGTGTTCTGGATGCCACCCTTGCTCCACGCCTTCTTCGGAGTGTCCAGCGTGCGTTTCGCTACGCACTTCTGGGCGTCGATGGCGGGGTACGCGTTGCCGCTCTTGCTGGTGAGCTTCTTCGGGCAGGAGCTCTTCGACGCAGCGAAGAACGCTTCGGCGATGACATGGCTCGCGCTGGCTTGCAGCTTGGCCGTGCTGGCCCTGGGCGCCTGGTCAGCTCGGCGGCGCCTGCTGCGTTGAACAGCGCAGGCATGCAGCCGCCAGCGCGGCGCGCAGCAGAGGCACGGGTGCGGGTGAAAGGTAGCGGCGGCAGCGCTGGTGGGTGGCAGCCCCGGGGGTTTGCGCGTGCGCGGCGAGCGAGCCGCGGGTTCAAGGGCTGGCCCACACTTACCATCCCCGTATCGCCGACCGCACCACACGCGTCACGCTAACCGATCGGAATGATCGAGGAATCTGCCCGCGCCGCCGCGAACCGAGGTGACACGCGAAGTGACAGTTGTGGTCGTCTCCGCACTGCTCGGCGCCGCTGCAGTTGGCGTCGACCAGGCACTCCTCGCACGTGCCGCCGTTCACGTTGCAGACGGGGTCGGCCGCGCTGCAGTCTGCGGAGGAAGCGCACTGCGCGCAGGCCGCGCGCGCCGAGGCACACGCGCTCAGGCCTCGGCGCGCCAGGCTTGCGTTCGAGTTTGCGCCGCCGCCCTACGCGCGTATGACAAGTATGTTGTTTTGCGAATACTGCGGGGGCACATGCCACAACTCCTTGCACTGGCCAGGCGACTCAAGCAGATCCCGTTGATCAACGAGTCTTTTCGGCGCCACTACCACGAACGCTTCTTGTCGGAGGCTGGGTATGCCCGCCATGACGGCATGTTCCAGAGCTTCGAAGGGGCGCGAATGGCGGTGCCGCGCTCCGCGGAATTCGACCAGACGGTGCTGGCGGCCGATTACACCGATCGACTGGATGAGGTGTTCCCCTATGACTATCCGGTCATTCTCTGGTTGCAGCGAGCGCTGAGCGAGGGTTGTCGAAGCGTCCTCGATATCGGGGGCAGCATCGGCGTGCACTACTTCGCCTACCAGAAATACATTCAGTTTCCGCGCGATCTTCGCTGGGTGGTGTCTGAAGTGCCAGCGATGGTGACGGCCGGAAGACAGGAAGCGGAGTCGAGAGGAGCCGCCCAGGTCGAGTTCACGACAGAGCTCAGACCAGAAACAGTCGAGGAATCGGATATCCTGATTTCGGCGGGAACGCTCCACTACATCGAGACTCCGGCGCTGTCAGACTTGCTGAGCCGATGCAAAGCCCGACCAACGCACATTCTGCTTAACAAGCTGCCTCTCTACGACGGAGAGGACTTCGTCTCGCTCCAGAACATCCATCAAGGGTTTGCTCCGCACTACGTTTTCAATCGCGCCCGGTTCATTGCGGGGATCGTTGCGCAAGGATACGCGCTCTGCGACCGATGGAGTGTGCTCGAGCGGAGTTTCTGGATCTACGGGCACCCGGAACAGTCGTTTGGAGCGTACTCGGGACTCTACTTTCGTAAGCTCGGCTGACCCGCCGAAAGTGGCGTGAAGAGCGTGAGCGCGAGAACGCCGAGTTGCCGTCGTAGCTACTGGGATTAAAGGCCAATCGGCCATGAACCATTGCAAGCTCTGCCGGGGGCTAGCTCTTGATGCCCAGCTGTGTCATACGGTGCTTGAGCCACAGGCGAGGCGTCGCTCCAGGCCGCGTCGAGGCCTGCATCTCACCTGACGCGTCGTCCCGGCCGCTGCGATTTGCGAGCAAGGCTCGCTCGCAAGCGGTGCCGTCATTGTACCTAGCGGCCTGGTCAACTGGTGGTGCTCATATCGGGATGGCTCGATGATTCAAGAA
>JADGRG010000467.1 GCA_017881145.1 Sandaracinaceae bacterium
CGACCATCACGGGCGCGCACGGAAACTCGCAGCGTTTGCGACTTGTCGGGGCAGTGAAAGAGCATGGGATCGCGCTGGGCGGCTGCATCGAAGGCTAGCAGGTCAGAAGCTGCGTCGGTCAGCGCCAACTCAAAGCCAGCGGATCGGCGCTCCGCACTACCGACCACGGCGACCGCGTAGCATTCCCCCGCACGCGCCGAGACGGGGACGACCAGCGCTTCCCCGGGACGCACCACTCCCGAGCTCAGCAGCGTAGGTTGCATCCCGCGCTCGTGTAGTCTCCGCCGCATCTCTTCGTATGCGATGCGCGCCTGCCCCTCGACCCCTGGCGGCAGGTCGACGCTCGCCTCCTGCAACTCGTAAGCCTGCACCGCGTAAGCGCCCTGCCCTTGGAACACCGCCACATCCAGCAGGAAGCGCCCTGGTGCAGGCGGGCAGAGCTTTACCAGCGCATCACGCCTGCGTGTGGTGTCGGAGAAGAGTGGCTCCTCGTTGAGCGCAGGCCCGAAGAGGCGCAGATCGAGATCCACGACATCCCGACTGCCAGCCCCGACCAGCGCGTAGCAGCGGCCGCTGTCCAGCGTGAGCCCACGAGTCTCGTGCTGCGCTGAGTGGAGCGTGCCGTAGCCGACCATCCGCGCCGGTCGATAACCCAGCGGCCCAAGCTCCGCGGTGACGTGTTTGAGCT
Source organism: Sandaracinaceae bacterium (assembly GCA_017881145.1). Classification (GTDB taxonomy): domain Bacteria; phylum Myxococcota_A; class Polyangia; order Polyangiales; family JAFGIB01; genus JADGRF01. The sequence continues at coordinate 689 of JADGRG010000467.1, forward strand.
CTTCGCTGATGGAGCGAGCTTGCGGCTCTGGGCCAACATCGAGCGCCGCTGGTCGTGGCGCGCCGACCCACGGACAGCGCGCGAGCCCGTCAAGCGCCCCGATTTGTAGCCCAGCGTGCGAGAGCGCTGCGTAGACAACCTCGCCCTGGCCATCGAGCAACCGGAGGGTGACGAAGACTTGCTCGCCAGCCTTCCCGCAGTAGTGCGCGTAAGGAGTCGTGCCAGGACTCTCAGCGCGCGCCAACAAGGTTCCATCGGCGCTCTGGACGGTCAGGTCGAGGTCCTGAACGTACTTGGCGCCAACCGCGAGGAAGCCGAGACAATCCGCGCGCGCGAACTCGTGGGTGTGCACCCGGACATCCCCCGCTAGAAGGAATTCCTGGCTGGGCGCTTCGAGCAACAGGACCGCCTCGTGGCGCACGGCGCGGGCCAGCGCCGTGTCGAAGCACTCGCGCAGGCAGGTTGGGGCTGGCTCGTCGTCGGCTGCTCGCGCGGCTCGCGGCGCTTGCCAGCAGAGCCAGAGTGCGACCAGCACCCGCCCAAGCACCCTGCTGTCGCTGCGTTGCCTTGCCACGTGACGCACCACCTCAAACAGAGAGCGTAGCGCCCGAAGAGGCCCGCCGACCGGCTTTCGGTTCACGTCAGGCTGCGCGACGAGCACAACGCCTGAAGATGGGAGCATGTACAGAGTGTTCTTGACATTTCCGATAGGGTTTACAAGATACATGCCACACGACGCCCCCGATGAAGCTCTCGAGCAAGGACCTTTACGCCGTTCAGGCGATCTTCGACCTGGCGTTCCACGCCGAGAGCGGCTCTGCGCAGATCAAAGACATCTGCGAGCGCCAGGCGATCCCGGCGCGGTTCCTGGAGCAGGTCTTCCAGGACCTGCGCAAGGCAGGCATCGTGACCTCCAAGCGAGGGCCGCGCGGTGGATACCACCTGGCGTTGCCCGCCGAGCGTATCCGCATCGGCGACATCGTCCGCGCGCTCGAAGGCCCGGTGCACCTCTGGCCCTCCGGGCGCAGCCGTGAGCCCGCCGAGTCGTCGAGCTACGCGGTCGCGCAGGAGGTATTCAAGAAGCTTTCCTCTGGCGTTGAAGCCTGCTTGGATGCTGTCACCGTGGCGGATATGTGCCGAGAAGCCGACGCCCGAGGTATCGCGCGCAGGCCCCCGCCGGCTTACGTCTACGCGATCTGAAACACCCTCTTTTCTCGTACAACCATGGTCGCGCCCATCATTGATTCCCCACTTGAGTTGATCGGCCGGACGCCGCTCATCCGCCTCAACCGTGTCATCGGTGCTGGCGCTGGTGGCGCTGGTGACAAGGCGACCGTCTGGGGCAAAGCCGAGCACATGAACCCCGGCGGCTCCGTGAAGGACCGCATCTGCCTGGCGATGATCGAAGCTGCGGAGCGCGACGGAACGCTCAAGCCGGACATGACCATCGTCGAGCCCACCTCCGGGAACACCGGCATCGGGCTGGCGCTGGTTTGCGCCATCAAAGGCTACAAGCTCGTGCTGACCATGCCCGAGAGCATGTCGCTCGAACGCCGAGCGCTCTTGCAGGCCTACGGCGCCAAGATCGTGCTCACCCCGGCGGAGCAAGCGATGCACGGCGCCATCGCCGCGGCGCAGGACATCGTCGAGTCGCAGGGTGCGTTCATGCCCATGCAGTTCGACAACCCCGAAAACCCTGCAGTACACAGGGCCAACACGGCCTCCGAAATCCTGGAAGCGCTCGGAACCTCGCGTGTCGACGCGTTCGTGGCAGCTGTCGGCACCGGCGGCACGATCAGCGGCGTTGGCGAGCGGCTCAAGGCCCTCGACCCCACAATCCGTATCATCGCCGTGGAGCCTGAGAGCAGTCCGGTGCTGGCGGGCGGCGAGCCGAGTCCGACCAGGATCCAGGGCATCGGAGCGGGCTTCATCCCGCGCAACTACCGCGCCCAGTTCGTCGACGAGATCCGCCACGTCAGTGACCGCGCCGCCTACGACATGAAAGTGCGCCTGGCGCGTGAGGAAGGTCTGCTCGTGGGGATCAGCGCGGGTGCCAACGTCGTGATAGCCGCGCAGCTCGCTGCCGAGCTCGGCGCGGGCGCCAACGTAGTCACCGTGCTCTGCGACACCGGCGAGCGCTACTTCAGCCTGGACGAGTACTTCACGTGAGCCCGCTCGCAGCCAAGCGTGTGCTCTTGGTTGGCGCTGGCGGCCTCGGTTCGCCGGTGGCGATGATCCTGGCGCGCAGCGGCGTGGGCCACTTCGCAGTGATGGACGACGACCGCGTGGACGCCAGCAACCTGCACCGGCAGCTGCTCTACACGGCCGGCTCAGTGGGCCAACTCAAGGCCGAAGTGGCCTGTGCGCGTATCGAAGAAGAGGCGCGACGCGCAGGAAACTTGACGAGCACTGTTGCACGTGAAATGCGCCTCACGCCCGACGTCGACCCGCAAGTGCTGGCGAATTTCGATCTCATCGTCGAAGGCGCAGACAATTTCGCCAGCAAGTTCTTGGTGGCGGACGCCGCCGCGATCGCGAGGGTGCCCTGCGTGCAAGCGGGCGCCGTCCGCTGGGTCGGTTGGGCGCTGGGTGTCCTGCCGGGCGTCACGGCGTGTCTGCGCTGCGTGTTCGAGGACATCCCGCAAGGTCCCACCGAGGGTTGTGCACAGGCGGGCGTGGTCGGCCCCGTCGTCGGAGTCGTGGGTGCGCTGCAGGCCGCCATCGCGCTGCGCCTGCTGCACGGCGACGCGACCAGCGCTGGCGTCTTGCACAGCTACCGGGGCCTGACAGGCTCGCTGCGCCGCAACCGAATGGCTCGACGCAGCACTTGCCCCTTGTGCTCGGGCGCAATCCGCGATTTGAACTCGGAGCGCTATATGCCGCGCGAATGTGCCGCCTGAGCGCACAACAAACCAAGGTCACCGAGGAGAATCAGCATGGCTATCACCGTTCGTATCCCCACCCCACTGCGCACCCTCACCCAGGGCAAAGACGAAGTCGAAGCCGCCGGCAAGAACGTGCGTGAAGTGATCGAAGACCTCGAACGCCACTACCCCGGCCTCAAAGAGCGGCTCTGCGACGAAAAGGGCGTGCGGCGCTTCGTGAACATTTACCAGAACGAAGAGGACATCCGCTTCCTCGAAAGCCTCGACACCAAGGTCAAGGACGGCGATTCGATCAGCATCGTGCCAGCCATCGCTGGCGGCGCTGGACGCGAGTGAATCGTGCTGCGTGACGAGCAAATCCTTCTGCATGCAAGACAACTCTTGCTCGTGGAGATCGGCGCGGCCGGACAAGAGCGGCTCTGCGAAGCAACCGCTCACGCGAGCGCCAACGCCGATCCGGAGGCTTACAACGTGGCGTTAGAATACCTGACGCGCAGCGGCATGCGTTCCACCTCTGCCGACGCCGCTGACGGCGGCTTTCCGGTGCAGGTGCCAGAGAGCGCTGCCGTGCGTGCGCTGGCTGGCAGCCCGGAGCTGACCCACGCAGCAGCCTGGCTGGTCGGGGCCTTTGCCGCGGTCGAGACCATCAAAGAGGTGTGCCGAGCGGGCCAACCGGCCAAGCTCGACCCCGCCTTCACGCTCGCCACGGAGACAACCTGATGGCCCGTCCGGCACTGATGCATTCTGTGGTCGATGCAGTAGGCCAGACGCCTCTGGTGCGGCTGCGCAACGTGGCCCGCGAAGCCGCGAACGTGCGGGTCTACCTGAAGCTCGAATACATGAATCCGGGCGGCTCGGTGAGGGACCGCCCCGCGCTGCAGATGATGAAAGACGCGATCGCCGATGGGAGGCTGACGCGGGACAAGATTCTGATCGACGCCACCAGCGGCAACACCGGCGTCGCCTACTCCATCTTCGGTGCGGCGCTTGGCTACAGGGTCACGCTGGTCATGCCCGCGAACGTGTCTCAGGCACGCAAGAACATCACCCGTGCCTACGGAACCGAGCTGATCTTCAGCGACCCCATGGAAGGCTCGGACGGCGCCATCCGGCTCTGTCGCAAGCTCGTCGGCGAGAACCCCGAC
>JADGRG010000468.1 GCA_017881145.1 Sandaracinaceae bacterium
ACCTCGGCCCCACGCGCAGCAGCCATCTCTGCCGCCATACCCGAGCCGCAGCCGGCATCAAGATATCGGGTTGCCGGCCCAACGCGCGTGCGCTCGAGCACGGCCTGGAAAACCGCGCGGACCGTCCCTTCCTGAAAGTCGGCCCAGTCTCTCGCGCGCGCACCCCAAAGGCGACCGTGTGCTTCCGAAGTCCTAGGTTTCAAGTCGTGGCTCATTTGCGATCCTCACCGTCTCAAGCCTCGTCGTAACAGGACGTGCATCGGGCCCGAAACGCCGGGCCGCCATCCCCTCAGGTCGATCGAGCTCTGTTTTCGTGGGGTTGGCGCTGGACTGGCTCGGCGATTCGTGATCGAAGCTTGTGGCCGAGTGCGTGCTCGCCTGCAAGGGGCGGTGGCGACGGCACGGGTCACGGCCGCTTCTGGTCGCTCCTCGGCCGCCGTAACCCACGCCACGGGCGAATTGAGAGCTCGATTGCCCTGAGGCAAGCTCCGTGTGGGTCGCTGCTCGGCAGAAACCCGGGTGTGCTAACTTGTAACGATGCACGTGGTGGCGCTGACGCGCTGGGGTGCGGCGATGGATGGCGAGCTGCCGGTGCTTGCGGTGTGGCTCGGAGTCACTGCCTACGACCTGCGGCTGCGGCTCGCAGGCGCGCTGCCGGTGGTCTTCGCGCTAAAGCCAGATGCACAGAGCGCCGAGGATTTCGTGGCGCGCCTGCGGGCACGCAGCCACGGAGCGGTGAGCTGCGATGCCACGCAGGTGCCCGGCCCGGGAGACCAGATCGTGCCGCGCGAGTTCGAGCTTTTCGCCTCTGCGCTGCGCGGCAAGGACGACCATGGTCGCCCCTTCGAGTTGCCCTACGTGGAGATCACCGGCCTGATCCGCGCGGCGCGAGTTTCCAATACGCAGAACACGCTGACCACCAAAGAGACCAAGTTCGACATGGGCATGGCCGTGATGAGCGGCGGGCTCAAGATGAGCAAGCAGATCGACAAGGTGGAGCGTTCGGGGAGCGAGGAGCGCGAACAAACGCTCCACATCTTCCGGCGCTCGCGCCCCGAGCCATTGCTGTGCAGGGAGCTCGCGCTGCGTTATCAGAGTCTCGGTGCGGCGTTGAAGCCGACCACCGCTCAGAACTTTGCGACCTTCGTAGAGCTCTTGCGCGCGCGCGCGCCCTTTGCCTTCCATGATCAGCGCCTGGTTACGCAGAAGCGCAAGGCGGGGGCGTTGTCGATCGCCGGTCCCGCGAAAGAACGCTCGGTCGCCACCACCAACGCTGGCGAGACCGACCTGGCAGCCGCGTTGCTGATGCTCGCTCACGAGCAGGGTCAGCTCTGAGCTGCTCGGCTGCGTTATGGCTGCGTCGGTTGCTCGCTGCTCCGAGCATGCAGCAGCTTCTGCTCGTTTCGAGCGGCGTCGCGGATCGGCAGCGGCAGATTTCGCAGCGCGAGCACGCGCGTCAGGGCCTGCTCGGCTTCGTTGTCGCTGCGCAGCAGGCGAGCCAAGCGGGCTTGACGCAGCAAGAACATAGGGTGCTCGGGGCTTTGGGCCACCGCCTGACGATAGTGGGAGAGGGCAGCGTGGTTGCGGCCGAGGCTCTCTTCCACGTTGGCAAGGTTGTAGTAATGCGCTGACGATGGGTGCGCAGGGGCGCCACGCGGCCAGAACGCTTGCAGGCAGAGCAGCAGAGCGCAGCACACGCTCGAAAGGCGAGCCGCTGCTGGCCAGGTACGAGGCGGCTGTGCGCGAGCTCGCGCGAAGAGCGAAAAGAGCGCCGGCCCACTGACGAAGGCTAGAGGGATGGCGAGTGGTACGCGGTTCTGCGCGGAGGTGAACCAGAAGAGATTGGCTGCGAGCACGGAAAAGAGCTGACCCGCGAGCATCCAGAAGAGAGCACGCCGCGAGAGTGAGCGAGGCTCGGTTCGCGGTAGTGCGCTGCCGGAGAGGACGGTCAGTCCGAGCACGCCCAGTCCGAGCAGGACGCCGAAGGGCACGCCCCAGGGCAGCCCGACGCCGAGGATCTCCTCTTCGCCGAGGAGATCGTAGTCACGCACGAACGCGTGATTGCCGAGCGCATACCAGAGCTTCTTCAGCTCGAGCGTCAGCCAGGCACCGGGTTGGTTTGCGATGAAAGCAAATCCGCGCCGGTAGAGCTCGCCGCTGATGGCGGCATCCAGCGCGGGGCCTGTGCCTTGCAGGTCAAGCTTCTGGGCAAGCTCCTCGCGCTCCTCGGAGACCCGCCCCGTGACCAGCCCGCCCGCAGTGTTCCACCTGCCATTCGCCTCCGGGTTGTTACCTAGGTAGAACGCAATCCCACCGCCGTGGCTCGGGAAGACCTGTGGCTTGCCCACCACCAGCTGATTGCGCACTGCCATCGGCGCGAGCGCAAGCAGCACTCCCAGCGCCGCAGCTCCGAGCAACGGGGTCGGGCGTGCGCGGTGCGCGCGAGCCAGCAGCCAGACACCGACAGCCGTGAAGGGTAGGGCGAGGAGCAGGTTCGGACGGCTCAAGAGGCAGAGTCCAGCGAACACGCCGAGCGCGAGTGCTCGCCAGCGCGTCGGTCTCGCTTGTAGCGCGACGAACGCAGCCAGCGCCCAGACGTTGCACATCACGCCGAGCGCGACGCTCAAGTGCTTGTTCTCGTAGAAGGCGACGCCAGGGTAGGCGAGCAAGCAGAGCGTGCTCAACGTTCCAAGCTGAGGCCCGAAGCTGGCTCGCGCGGTCCGCGCGAAAACCCAGAGCGTGATGCCTGCGAGCACGAGCTGCAGGAAGAGCGCATGCACCAGCTGTCCCGCTGGCCAAAGGCCGAGCGCCAGCAGATACGCATAGAGCCCCTGCAGGTAGAAGGGCTGTGTGCCGAAGGGCGCGTGCGCGAGAATGTCGCGTGCGGCTTCTTCGTAGAGTTGGCCGTCGGAGAAGGTGCCGAGTGCGAAGGGATTCTTCGCGCAGTAGAGCAAGTGATAGACAACGCGCAGCGCGACCAGCACCCAAAGCGCAAGCCACAGCGCGCGGGATGCGCCCCCCGGCATAACGCTGGTGCTGTCGGGCTCTGCGCCGCAGAGCGAGTCTGGCGTTGTGCCTGCTTCGCTCGATGTGTCGGTCACTCTGCAGAGACTCAGGCGGCTGGCGTGCTCTCAGAGCGGAAGATCTCGACCTTGTTGACGAGCTGATCCGTGTTCGGGCAATCGCGGTTGTTGCGCGGAACGTTGGCCAGCTTCTTCACCACATCGAGACCGGTGACCACGTGTCCGAACACTGCGTGACGACCATCGAGATGCGGCGTGGGTCCTTCCGTGATGAAGAACTGCGAGCCGTTGGTGTTCGGTCCGGCATTCGCCATGGAGAGCGTGCCCGACCCGCGGTGTTTGAGCTCCGGGTGGATCTCGTCGCTGAAGCGGTAGCCGGGACCGCCGGTGCCCCAGGCCGACTTGAGCTCTGGGTACTTGCTCTGCGGATCGCCGACCTGGATCATGAAGCCCGGGATCACGCGGTGGAAGCGGACGCCGTCGTACATCGGCGCGTTCGACTTCTGACGAGTCTTGGGGTCTTCCCACTGCATCGTGCCCGTGGCGAGGCCGACGAAGTTCGCCACCGTCTTGGGCGCGCGCTGCTCTTCGAGCTCGATGATGAGCGTGCCCTGCGTGGTGTCGAAGCGCGCGTAGAGCTTGCCTTGACCGGGAACATTGATTGCTGGAAACACTGGATCTGCCACGCACGCCTCCTCGATGGTCGTCGAACGGTTGGGCCCGCTTAGTAGCACGAACGCCGCGCGGCTGTTAGATCCCTACGCGCCAAGAGCCGACGCGGAGAGCCGTAGGCGGCGAAGCGGGTACGTAACCAAGTGCTCGGCGGCTGTGTTACCGTCTGTGCGGCCTCATGCGCTCGCGGACAAGTGTGTCGCGCGCGGCTGGGCGAATCTCCATGCGATCAACGCGGCGGAGACGCACATGCCGGCGAACATGCCAACGTGTACCGCGCTGAAGGGGCCGACGAGCGCCACCCAGTCCGCGCGGAAGAACTCGACCGCGAACCGCTCCAGGCAAAAGAGCAGGACGTAGAGCAGAAAGACCAGGCCAGGTAGAGGATGGTCTGCGCCGTGGCGCTCGCGGGCTCGCTCGAAAAGCATCAACCCGGCGAAGATGGCGAGCTCAGCCACGCCGCTGATCATCTGCATCGGATAGCGCATTGCCCACTCGCCGGCTTCGTTCGGCAGAAACACTGCCCAGGACGCATCGGTCCGCATGCCGCCGCAGCAGCCTGCGGCATAACAACCGAAGCGCGCGAGCCCATAGCCAAGCGCGAAGCCCAAGACCGCGCGATCGGCGGCACGCCAAAAGTCGACCCGCTCGCGCCGCGCGCGGAACACTCCGACGAAAATCCCGGCTGCCAACGCAGTGTACACACGGCTGGTCGGGGCATTGCCTCCCAGTATGCCGGGCGACACGCGGTTCACCGCCATGCCTAGCAGTGACGGGCCTTCCAGCCCAGCCAGCACAGCTCCCGCAAGCCACAACGTATTTAGCCAGATCGTTCGGCGTGGCAGCTTGAACACGAGCAGTCGGCGGTAAGCGAGCGTGCCCCCGATCGAGATTGCCACCGCGTATGCGAGAGCATACGTGCTGATGTCATGCCATGGGCCGATGCTGAAGACGGGAAACATGGGGCTGTCCTTTCGTGCTCCTCACGTCTCGCTCACCGAAGGAACCGAGAGCACGGTGTTCGTCTCGACCGACACGTCGGCACTTTCGTCACTGTCCATCACTCCGGTCCGCGCATGAGTTTTCGACGGTACCACTAAGGAAGTTTGAACGGAAAGAACGCGGCGGAGACGGGAAGCCAAAGCGATCGCAAACACGACGCGCCGAGCCGTCGTCGCTGGCCGCAAGCGCCGCGCGGCCTGCATTTTTTTCTTGGATCGGAAACTGGCTGCGGAGATCCTTCACTTCTGGGGTCATGTGCGCGCGGCCAGTTCACGCCTGAAAGTGCTTCGGTACGGCCGTTGCATCGCTAGGCTTCTGGCCTGATCTCTAGTCCTGTGTCGGGGACTGTAGTGCTTCAATCCACATTGAGGATCTCTGCGTGCGATGGGATATTGACGTGCGGTCAGTGAAGCCCGCTCTGGCAGGGAGTCGAATGCGGCGCGTTGGCCTCGTCTGTTCATGCCTTTGCGCACTCGCTTTGGCCGCGTGCTCTGGCGACCGGCTCAAGCTCGGGCTGGCCAGCCCGGCGTTCGATGCCGGCGTGCCTTGCATCGATCAGGATCACGACGGCTTCGGCAAGAACTGCGCGAAGGGTTACGACTGCAACGACAATGATCGACACGTAACCAACGAGTGCCGCACCTGCGGAACGCCCTCGCAGGGCTGTACCTGCGCTCCGGGCAGCAGCCCCATCTCCTGCTTCCTGCCCGACAAGCAACTGCCTGACGGCGACATCCTGTGCTCCGAGGGCACGCGCTACTGCCGAGACGGCACCTGGAGCGGTTGCGAGTCGGTGCGGCTCTACTCCGTCGCGCCGCGACCCAACACGCAGGCGGTCGTCGACCCCACCGCGACGCAGATGCAGTGCAGCCCCTGCGACGTCAAGTGCTTCGTCATCCGTGACAACTTGCTCGCCGATGGCGGCGTCGCCGGCAGCACTAGCGTGAAGTTCGGCACCGGCGGTGGTCTGCAGCTCATTCCCACCGACGGTGGCGCTTCTGTGGCGGACGCCGGTCCTGGCGGCGGCGATTGCACCACCAACAACACCTGCTGCACCAACTTGCAGGCCTGCTGCTCCACGCTCAGCGGTGTGCTGCAGACCGCATGCAACATCGACCGAACCACTGCCGGTGCAAACCAGGCCAGCTGCAAGAGCTACACGGATACCTACTGCCCGTCGAACCCCGTCACCGGTACGCTGACAGGCTGCACTTTCGGTGCGGGCGCTGACACCAACTGCAACGGCATCCCGAACGTAGTCGACTGCACGGCGACGCCCAAACCCGTGGGTTGTCCGGCGTCCTCGCCGGTCGCCACCACCAGCAACCCTACCATCTTCCACCAGCTCGCCATCGGTCAGAGCGCAGCGAACACCATCAAGCTTCCGTTCCACCTGCGCAACGCGGACATCTACTTCCTGATGGACACGGCGCAGACGATGGCCCCCGTGTTGCAGGCGGTGCGCTCGTCTCTCAGCGCGCCCGCTTGCCAATCCTCTGCGAGCGGTTGTGACTACGCCGAGTGCGCGCTCCTGGCGAACTGTTGTCCGACCTCGTCGGATCCTGCGACCTGTTTGAGCGTCGCCCAGGAACCAGTCAACAGTGCCAGCCACAACGAGAAGACCCACCAGAGCCTGTGTCTGGGGGCGCAGACGACCTATTGCCCCGGTGGCAAGCCCGCGCACTGCATCGACGCGAACTTCGACGGCAAGACCAGCGACGACGATGTTCAGAAGCAACAGGGCATCATCGGCGCCGTGAAGTGTCTGATGGGCGGCGTGCATTTTGGTGTCGGCACGTTCCGGGATCTGCCCGTCTACGCTGGTGCAGGCAGCAACAACGGCACCAACGGCAACGTCTCACTGCAACGCAACGCCGACGAGTGGGTCTTCCGCAACTACGCGGATATGACCCAAGACCAGACGCGCATCCCCGATGCGCTCAGCTACACCACGACCAGCCCCACGGTCAACGCCTACGAAGGCGCCATGATGGCGCTCAATTCCCTGGCGACGGCCCGGGGCATGTACTTCGGCATCAACCGTCCGGCCGTCCCCGAGCGCTTCACGGCCGCCGGCTCGCCGCCGATCGACTGCCCGGCCGATACCTTCGGTTACCCCTGCTTCCGCAACAATGCGTTGCCGATCGTCATCCTCGCTACCAACAATCCGTACCACAACGGCCCGGCCGACGATCCAGCCACCAGCGCTATCGATACAACCCTTTGCCCGGGCGCCGGCACCGTCAGCCTAACTAACAGCGTCAGTTGTGGCTGTGGCAGCACTACGGCCCCGATGCCGCCGGAGTGTCCATACCTGTTCAACGATCCGTACAATTCCAAGTATGTCAAGAGTACGTTTGGTGGCACCACCACCTTCGTCTATACGCCGACCTGGCTCGGATTGGTGCCGAGCGTTCCGCCGGATCCTTCAGCCAGCGACAAGATCGCCCACTACACGCCGCATAGTGCCGAAACGTTTTCCGCGGCCGTGAACGTGGGCGACGTGACCGGGCACTACTACACGTATTCGGGTGACACCCGTTACATGGCGGCCGACTACCCGGTCACGCTCTTCGGTCCGTTGGCCTCGCCGGCGTGCGTCGCTTCCTCCTCCGCGAACGGGACGACCCCGACGGTCGCGCTCTCGACCTCTGCGCTTTTTCCGAACGGTGGTCCCGAGGTCGTCTATCGCTTCACGGTCGGCACGGGGAAGCCGACCGACAAGGCGGTCAGCGTCAATATCCACCTGACCAAGGACGACGGCTGCAACAACGGTAGCTGCTCGGCCAGTGTCACGGCACAGGCGAAAGCTGCGACTGGTCAGAGCGTGACTGTGACCGCGAGTGACCCCTATATTGCCGGCAAGAAGCCGACGCCTGCCACGGAGTTCCAAGCCGTGGTCGCGCTCTTCCGAGGCGTGCCGAGCGTGCTCGTATCCGCGGTCGACGTGAAGGACGCAACCAACGTCGGTATCGCTTCAGGTCCGGACAGCACTTATCTCGATTACGTGGGCGTGACCAACGGCGCGGCCTCCGCGACCGGGCTATTGGGTGGCATCAGCGGCTGCGGTGCCGACGGCTCCACCCATCAGGTCGCGTTCACGTTCAGGCCGGTCAGCAACTCGCATCTCATCTTCGAGGCCAAGCTCGCCGATCCGAGTGATCCAACCAAGAGCCTTCCCACGGCGATCTCGCTGCACCAGATGCCCCCGGCCACCCCGTTGCCGGCCAACCCGACCACCATCGCGGTCACCAATAATAACGATACCTTTGGCACCGCTGTCCCCGTCGTGGTTGCCAATCAGCCGATCAACGGGCAATACGTTGCGCGTAGCGGTGACTCGAAGAACCTGAATGCCGACTACAACACCACGTTCAACTTCGTAGTCAACGGTCAGCGCACCCAGGGTTCGGCTGACATCACCAACCTCTCGAACCCCGGTCATATGTATGTCGGCATGCAGCTCGCCGACTCCACCGGTTGGGCTGGGGCGCCGGTCACCGTTTCGGCGATCAAAGGCACCACTGCCACCATGTCGGTCCCGTGGGATGGCACGACCGATGGCTCTGCCACTGCGCTCACCTTCGAGGACAGCCTGGTCGGCTGCGGCGTCAACCCGGCCTCGGTCGACACCGTATTCAAGTTCGACGTCGCGACTGCTACTAGGGTGCGCATCGACACCGAGGGCTCGAGTTTCCCGACGGTGATCTCGCTGCACAGCGACGTGCCGCCCACGGTGCATGCACCTCAGACCGGCATCACCGGCAATCCCACCGCGCAGACCGCCGCTCCGATCGGCACGGTCACGAATTCTTCGTATTCGATGAGCGGCAGCCTGACCTCCACGGACACCTACAGTGGTATCCAGTGCGGGGCCTCGGGCACCTCGGGCGACTCGGTCTTCAGCTTCGACCTGAGTAAGCCAACACACTTGGGGCTGGCGGCTACCTCGGCGAACTTTGGCGCGGTCGTCGCGCTCTATGCCTCGCAGCCCGGCAAGGTCACGGCGCTCAACGGGACCGGCGTCAACAACGACGTGGTGGCGACGGCCATCGATCTCGGCGACGTCTACTCGCAGATCGACACCACGGTGACCGGCTCGACCCTTTTGGGCATGACGAACAACTACACGGCGCTCACCGGGGCCCTCGTGAATAGTTGTGGCGCGTATGCGAACGCCAACGATGTTGTCTACAAGTTCACGCCGAGCCAGTCCGGAACTGTGCGCGTCGAGGCGGGGAACGCGACCGGCTTCTATCCCGTGGTGGGCGTATTCGATGCTCCGCCGCCAATCGGCGCGAGCGTGAGCTACACGCAGCTCTACGACGCTGCCGCGGCAGTCAATGCTCCACCCGAGACCAACTGCCTCATCTACAGCCTCCACGACAGCGGGATGGCCGGGTCCGCGCACATCTACGCGGTCTGTCCGAACCGGCATTACTCGGGCGACTCGAACACGCTTTGCGTCAATGCCGGCATGAACTACCTCGCGAGCGTCAATACGGCGAGCGAGGAGACCATGC
>JADGRG010000469.1 GCA_017881145.1 Sandaracinaceae bacterium
GGTCATATCAGTGGATGGCGGGAGTTGTGATGGGCGGCGGAGCTGTGTTGGGCTGCGCGTTTGCGGGGTTGGGGGATGGGTCTCCCTTCACGCATCCCGGGGCTGGAAATCGCGCTGGACCCGATGGAAAGTAGCGAACGCGCTGGTCTTGGAGCCAACCCCAGTAGCCGTAGGGTCGTGGCTTTACGTCGGGAAACATGATTTCTGCAGCGGGACGTTCCTCGGCCATGAACGCGAGGCCCGCCTGGTCGTCGACAGCGGACGGCTGCGATCCATCCACAGCGCGCTGCCCTGCTTCCGTATTGAAAACCAGCCGAGCCGTCGGCAAGGCCAGTGCTTGGGTGACGCCAGCAGAATGTAGCGCACGTGCAAGGGTTCCTGCTGATGCGGTCTCAGACCTCACCTGGGCGTAGACGAGGAAGCCCTCGGCATCGACGCCGAGCGCCGCGAGCGCTGTGGAGGTGTCGGTCAGCACGGGACCAGTGCAGAGGGTTGCCGCCGCGGCTGGTGGCGACCCCACGGCTAGCGTGAGGCGACCGTGTGCGCGGCTCGCATAGAGCGCGACGGTCTGTGCGTTGGCGCTGGCGGGTGCTTGCGTGTTGCCGGTTAGCACCGCGAGCGAGCGCGTGAGCGTCGAGCTGGCAAGTGGACGCGGCACTGCACGAGAGGCGTCGAGGCGCACCAGCCAGGTGCCGGATGAGTCGGGCAGCTTGGCGCGCGCGAAGGCGTAGGGGAAGCCGGCATCGGGCAGACCGTCGCTGGAGAACGAAACGCTGGCACTCCCAACACTGACGTCTGCTCCGGGCAAGAGCGGCCTTCGGTAGAGATAGAAGTAGTCGCGCGGGTCGCGCCCGAGGTAACGAGGGAAGCGCTGCGGGGTCATCGTCGTGAGTGCGAGGCGCGCCCGAAAATGGAAGCCCAACATGTCATCGCCGCTGCCCTCGTATTCGCTCGGCGATAACGCCCGTGTTAGGGGTGGCAGCGCAGCTCCGGGCGCGAACGAGCGGTAGAGCTCGAAGCCGGTGTGCTTTCCGTTCATGTCGAGGTGCATGCCGCGCACGCAGCGCGTGGCCAGCATGGCCTTGCCGAGCTCCTCGGGCCCCATGGACTCGCCCCAGAAGTAAGCGAGAAACCCTTCGCTAGTAAGGCAGAGCCCCGAGCGAGGAATGAAGGTCTGCTCGGCAGCCCACTCTGGCGCAGCACCCCACCACCAGCGCTGCCAAGGGTTGTAGCGATTGCCCTCGACGACGCTGGTCAGGTTCTGGCGCATCGCGATCATGTTGTCCGGGATCTGCGAGTTGGCGAGCTCTTCATCCCAGGTGCGTCGGCCTGGTCCAGGCCACGAACCCATCCCAACCCGACCATCGTCGTAGACCGCGACCGTCGCTGCGTAGGGCTTGGGCGGCAGGTATACGCGCCCATCGGCCATCGCGCCGAACTCACCGTGGAGTGCCTGAAAGCCTCCGTTGAAAGCGCCGACCAAGTGCGAGAGCAGCCACGGATCGCGCGGGATCTGGCCTGCGCCGGTTTCACCGGTCGCGCTCTTGGGCTCTTCGGTTCCCATCACCACCCCGAGCTGGATCTGTCGCGGATCCCAGAGCGTCACGTAGACACGGGTGAAGGAGCGCTCTGGATCGACCCGGATGAACGTCCGATAGAAGAGCGGTGCATCGTTTGGACCTTGGGTCGAGAAGGGATCGTCCTTGATAGGCAGCCACACGCCCTCGCCTTTCACTCGATGTTCGAGCACGGCCTTGAGCGCGGGTGGCGGCCAGCCGATGTCGAGCGCGCGCGTCGTGGTCACGATGGGCGCTGGCTCTGCGTGCGCTGGCAGCTCCGTGATCTGCAGCGCTTGCTGGACTTCGGCGACGGTGTCGGTGACGACGACCTTGTGGTAGGCGCGACTCGCGCTGTCCGTGAGGCCGAAGACCTTGTGCTCGAGCCATTCGATGGGGCCGCGACCGATCCACGGAACGCGCCGCACCGTATCGACCACCCAAGTCAGCAGGCCAGGCTGCCCCTTCTCGACGCGCTCGAAATCGAGGGCTTCGGCACCGGCCAGCGGTACGTCGTGTCGCGGATCGAGCTTAATGCGCCGAGCACCTGCAGAAACGCCGAGGAGGTGATCACCCTCGCGCGAGATATGCACTTCAGTGGTCGCGTCGACGAAGTTGTAGCGGCGCACGCCGAACGCATGCACTCGGCCGGTCTCCTGGAAGTTCGTGATCGCATTCTGCACTCTGGCGTGGAGCGGCCAGGCGCGCGTCAGAGCCTCCGGCTCACCGCGCGTGTCGAGCAAGACGAGCGCATCGTAAGTGGCTCCGACCCGCGCGGCATACATGGCGAAGGGGCCGATAGCGACGAGTTGGTCCTCGTCGGCGCTGGAAGTGCGCGTGGTGTTGGTCAGCTCGAAGACATCCACGACCGCGCTGCCAGAGACGCGCACATTAGCGAAGTAGATGTCGCGTAGATCTTTGCCGACGCGCGCTGGAAAGAGCGCCGGCCGCAGACCAAAGAGGTTGGGCGCAGGTGCGAGCCAAACCACCTGTGCGGCGTCGAGATCGAGGTCTCGGCGGTGCAGGAAGAGCGCCAGCGAACGCTCGGGCGAGCTGGAGCGGACGGCGCGAAA
>JADGRG010000470.1 GCA_017881145.1 Sandaracinaceae bacterium
CGGGCGCGGCGATCTCGAATGGTCGCCGGAAGACGCCGGGGCTGAGAGTGGCGAGACCTTCGGCATGCTCTGCTCGGTGACTTCGTGGCTGGCGTTGCGGGTTTGGCCAGGCTCAGCGCTCGCCCTGCGTTCGGACGCGGACAAGGCATCCGCACCGGCCATCCGCTCGTGCACGTGCACGACGCGGCTCACCTCGACTTGTTCGTCGCGTGGCAGCCGTGCGTCGCGTGGCAGCCGTGCGTCGCGTGGCATGTCCCGCGGAAAATCGAGTGGTGTATCGAACGGCGGATCGCGCGGCATACTCTCAGGTCGTACGGCCGAAGCGCTCGGTGGCGGCAGTGCACAGCTCGCGGCGGCTTCTGGGGTCTGCGCGAAACGCTCGCTCTCGTCGCTCTCGTTGCCTTCGTCGAGCACTCCCAAGAGCCCACTCTGCGCTTGGGTGGCCCGCTCCAGCTCGGACATGGGCTCGACCGCGCGGAGCTCTCCGGCGGCGGAGCGTTCGATCAGCCCCGCGAGCCGCCGCATCCGTGCGTCGATCTCGATGCCATAGTGGTGCGCGAGCGCTGCTTCGATGCGCGCCTCCGTCGCGATCCGCCACTCGATGGTCAGCCGCAGTGCCTCCTCCAGTTGCCGCTGCTCAGGTTCCGGCTCCGGCCGCGCCGTCGCTAGCACCAAGCGGTCGCCCCGGAGGGCAAGCGGCACGATGCGATGGCGACGCGCTAGCGTCTGGGAAACCAGGGCGAGCGTATGCGCCGAGACGTTCATGACCTCTGCACGCGAAGCTGCGGGTAGGCCGTAGCTTGCGGCGCGGTAAGCGTTGAGCGTGTTCTCGGCCGCGGCGCCCAACTCCAAGAGCGCGGTGTCGATCTCTCCGCCCTCCAGAACTTGACGCTGCAACGCGTCCTCGATCTGTTGGACGGACACGACGTCGTCACGTACCAAAAGGGAGGTTAACGCAGACATGAAGGCCCCAAGAATCGGCAGGATACCGCGCACTGCGCACACCCAACAAGGCGAAGTTCCGACGAAAACGCCAGGAGGTGCAGAGCTGGCAGGGAAGTGCGGATGCTGCCTGGGAGCCTGCGCCGGCACCGCAAGTTCGCGGATCGCGCTGCCGAGTAGTTGCTCTGCGCACACTCCACGAGTTCGGCGTTCGTGTCTGCGCGTGGATCACCTTCCATGTGGAAACGGTGTTGTGTCCGCCGGAAACCATGTGGAAGGCCGCGCAGCCGACCTGAGGCGTCAGTGCACGGCGCTCTGCGCCAGATCACGGCCGAGCGCGCGCCACAGGGCCAGGTAGGCCTCATAGCGCTCCGCCTCTGCAGCCACCAGCTGCATTCGCAATTCCGTGAGCGCCCGCCGATCTTGAAGGACCGATGCGAAGGGCATCGCCATGCCGGCCCGGTAAGAGCTCTGGGACTGCAAGAGCGCCTGCTCCGCCCGCGGCACAGCGGCCTCCTGCAGCAGCTTCACTCGCTCGCCGGCCGCCGTGAAGCGGGCATGTGCGGAGCGCACCTCGGCACGCACCAGCAGCTCCAGGGAGAACCGCTCTTGGTGCGCTGCCTCCGCACGCGCATCGGCCTCGGCTGCGAGCGCAGACTGCCGCGGCCGGGTGAAGACCGGCACGGTTGCCGCCACCATCAGCCCAACCGCATCGGGCATGCCGAGACCCTGCATGTACCAAGCACCGACGCTGAACCTCGGCCAGGTTTGCCTGCGCGCCAACGCTGCCATGGCCTGCTGCTCGGCAGCCATCGCGCTCATGCCCTGCAGCTCGCTGCGAGCGTGCACCGCTTCGGTCTCCAGGGCCGACAACGTTTCGTTGCTTGCGGGCAAGGTCAGCGGCTCTGTCGCTACCAGTGCTTCGTCCTGTGGCCGGTTGCGCAGCGCCGCGAGCATGGCCAGGGCGGTCTTCTGATCCGCCAGCACGGTGGTCTTTTGGCTCTGCAGCGCGAGCTCCTCGACCTGACTTTGGATGATGTCGTGATGGGTGTCGGCGCCGCTATTCATGCGAGCCAGCGCTGCCGCGATCAGGTCTTCGAGCACTTGGTTCTGGCTCGCGAGCACCTCGAGCTCGGCCTGGGTGCGCCAGAGCATCAGGTAGGCGCGCGCAGCGGTTTCATCGAGCGAGAGGCGCAGCGTCGCAAGCTCCGCCTGGCTGCGTTCGACGCCTCGCTCTGCCACGCGTTCTTCGAGTCCCAAGAGGCCAGGTGTGGGGAGCGCCTGTTCGACCGCGTAGCGGATCCAGGGTCTCGAAGCGTCTCTGGCCCAACCCACCCGGTCCACCTCGACGCGAACCAGCGGATCTTCCGGCCTGCCCGCAGCGTCGACTTGCCGGTGTGCTGCGCCGATGCGCGCGCGCGACGCTGCCAGCGCAGGATTCTGCGCGTGCACGTCGCTGATGATCGTGGAGAGCGAAATCGTGGTTTGCGCATGGCTGGGCGTGGCGAGCGCGGCGCAGAGGCCAAGGGCGCAGGCGCAGAGGCCGGCGCTTCGCGCGCTGCAGGAGTTGTGGGTGGCTCTGGGCATCTGGACCATGCTCAGCCTGCCAGCTCCGGCTTCGGTGCGAGCACGGTCTTGGGCCCCGGCACCACTTCGGCCCGCCGCCACAGAGCATACACAGCCGGATAGACGAGTAACTCCAGCGCGAACGAGGTCACCAGCCCGCCGACCATCGGTGCGGCGATGCGCTTCATGAGATCCGCGCCTGTGCCGGTAGACCACATGATCGGCAAGAGCCCGATGAACGCTGCAAACACGGTCATCGCCTTGGGCCGCACGCGCTTGACCGCGCCGTGAATGATGGCCTCGTCGAGATCTCCGTAGGTATTTAGTCGTCCCTGTGCCTTGGCTTCGTCGTAGGAAAGGTCCAGGAAGAGCAGCATGAAGACGCCGGTCTCGGCATCCAGGCCCATCAGCGCGATCATACCGACCCATACGGCTATCGAAATGTTGTAGCCGAGCGCATACAGCAGCCAGACCGCGCCGATCGCCGAGAAGGGCACCGCCAGCATGACCAGGCCTGCTTTGAACGCGGACTTGGTGTTCATGTAGAGCAGCGCGAAGATGAGCAAGAGCGTGAGCGGAACGATCAGTTTGAGCCGCTCCTTCACGCGCAGCATGTTCTCGTATTGGCCGCTGAACGAGAGCGCGTAGCCCTGCGGCAACTTCACATGACTCGCCACGGCGGCTTTGGCTTTGGCCACGAAGCCGCCCACGTCGATCTTCGCGGTGTCGAAGTCGACGTAGATGTAGCCGGACAAGAGGCCGTTTTCGTCGCGGATCATCGAGGGTCCCTCGACCAGGCGCACATCTGCGATCTCCGACATGGGGATCTGTCCCTGTCCGCTGGGCAAAGGCACCAGCACCCGCTTGAGCGTGTCGATGTCGTCGCGATAGTCGCGCGCGTAGCGAACGTTGACCGCGTAGCGCTCGCGGCCTTCGATGGTGGTGGTCTGGCTGTCACCGCCGACCGCGGTCATCACCATCAGGTTGGCGTCGTCGATCGACAGACCATAGCGGGCGAGTCGGTCGCGGTTGAGCACGAAGTCGAGGAAGTAGCCACCGGCGACGCGCTCGGCATACACGCTGCGTGCACCGGGAACCTGCTGCAGCGCGGCTTCGGCTTCCAGCGCGATCTGCTGGATCACGTTGAGGTCCGCGCCGCTGACCTTGATGCCGACAGGCGTGCGGATGCCGGTCGAGAGCATGTCGAGGCGGCCCTTGATGGGCATGGTCCAGGCATTGCTGATGCCGGGGATCTGCAACGTAGCGTTGAGCTCTTCGATCAGCTCGTCTTCGCTGATGCGGTCGCGGAAGAACGACCGCAAGATGCTCGCGAGCCAGGGCGGCGCCCAGGGCGAGAAGAAGCGCGGCTTTGCACGCCACTCGCTCTCCGGCTTGAGCAGCACCGTGGTCTCCATCATCGAGAGCGGTGCCGGATCGGTCGAGGTGTTGGCGCGGCCAGCTTTGCCGAATACGCGGGCGACTTCCGGGAAAGTCATGAGCAGCTTGTCTTGCAGCTGCAGCGCTTTCTGAGCTTCGGCGACCGACATGCCCGGCTGCACGGCGGACGGCATATAGAGGAGAGTGCCTTCGCGCAGTGGTGGCATGAACTCGGAGCCGAGCTTCAGGTAGGCCGGCACGGTCGCCGCTACCAGCAGCAAGGAGACCAAGACGGTGGTCTTGGCATGTCGCACGACGAAGCGGCACGGACGCTCGTAGAGGCGGTGCAGGAGACGCGAGATGGGGTGTGTTTCTTCGGAGTGATAAGTGCCGACCAAGAGCCGTGTGGCCAGCCAGGACACCGGCTTCGGACGGAAGGTGAAGGGTTCGGCGCGTGCGAAGAGCATGCGCATCGCCGGGTCGAGCGTAATGGCGAGACACGCGGCGATCGCCATGGCCAGGTTCTTGGAATAGGCGAGTGGTCGGAAGAGCCGGCCTTCCTGATCGAGCAGCGTGAACACCGGCATGAAGGCCACGGCGATGACCAGCAGCGAGAAGAACACCGACGGACCGACCTCGAGCAGGGCTTCCAGGCGCACCTTGTGGAAGTCGCCTTGCTTGCCGCCCGCGTGCCAGTGATAGAGCTTGTTGTAGGCGTTCTCGACTTCGACGATGGCGCCGTCGACCAACACGCCGATCGAGATGGCGATGCCCGCGAGCGACATCAGGTTCGCGTTGAGGCCCATCGCATACATCGGGATGAACGCCAGCGCGACGCTGATCGGGATGGTCAGGATGGGCACGGTGGCGGAGGGCACGTGCCAGAGGAAGAGCAGGATGATCAGCGAGACGACGATCATCTCTTCGACCAGCTTGTCGCGCACGGTGTGGATGGCGCGCGTGATCAAGTCCGAGCGATCGTAGGTCGAGACCACCTCCACGCCCTCGGGCAGCGAGGGCTTGAGCTCCGCGAGCTTGGCTTTGACGCGCTCGATCACGCTGAGCGCGTTTTCGCCCTGCCGCATGATCACGATGCCTCCCACCACATCGCCTTGTCCGTTGTAGTCGGCGATACCGCGTCGCATCTCCGGGCCGAGCGTGACGAACGCCACGTCCTTCACGGTGATGGGCGTGCCCGCCTCGGTCTTGAGCACGAGCTTCTCCAGGTCGTCGATGGACTTCACGTAGCCGCGCCCGCGCACCATGTATTCGCGCCCGGAGAGCTCGACCAGCCGGCCACCGACGTCGTTGTTACCCTTGCGCACCGCCGTCATCACGGCTTCGAGCGGCAGCTTGTAAGCCGCGAGCGCCGTGGGGTTCACACGAACTTGGTATTCGCGCACCTGACCGCCGACGGTGGCGATCTCTGCCACGCCCGGCACACTCTGCAGCGCGTAACGCAGAAACCAGTCCTGATAGGAACGCAGCTCGTCGCTGCTGTGGCGGCTCGATCGATCGACCAGCGCGTATTGGAACACCCAACCCAAGCTCGTCGCGTCCGGTCCGAGCTCGGTGCGCACGGAGGCGGGCAACTGGGGCGTGATCTTCGAAAGGTATTCGAGCACCCGCGTGCGTGCCCAGTAGATGTCGGTGCCATCCTCGAAGATCACGTAGACGTAGCTGTAGCCGAAGTCGGAAAAGCCGCGGATGGCCTTCACGCGCGGCGCGCCGAGCAGGCCCGTGATGATCGGGTAGGTGACCTGGTCTTCCAGGATGTCGGGGCTGCGATCCCAGCGCGAGTAGACGATGACCTGCGTGTCCGAGAGATCGGGCAGCGCGTCGAGCGCGATGTTGCGCATCGACCAATATGCGATGGCGAGCGCTGCCAAGGTCCCCGCGATGACCAGGTACTTCTGCTCCGCGGAGAAGCGGATGATGCGTTGCAGCACGAGCGCTATCTCCCGGTGAGGTCCGCAAGGGAAGCACGCAGCTGCGACTCGGAGTCGATCAGGAAGTTGGCGCGCGTAACCACGCTCTGGCCTTCCTCAAGCCCGGACACCACCTCGACCTGGTCACCCGCGATCTGGCCGAGCTGTACCTGCACGGGCCGAAACTTGCCTTGTTCGAGCGCCACGAACACCACGGCCTGGGTGCCCGAGTGGAGCACGGCATCGCGCGGAATGCGCAGCCCGCTGCGGGTTGCGTTCTGCAGCACCACTTCGCCGTAGAGCTCCGGCTTGAGCTCACCGGTGGGATTGGCGAAGTGCAGGTGCACCTTCACGGTCCGCGTGTTCGGGTCGAGGAGCGGATCGATGAACTTCACCTGTCCCGAAAACACGCGGTTTGGATACGCCGGTAAGGAGAGCGTCGCGTTCATGCCGACATGCACGCGAGCGAGGTCCGACTCATAAGCGTCGACCATGACCCAGACCATGCTGAGATCGGTGATCTCGTAGGGTGCATCCCCGGCGTTGAGGTGCGAGCCCTCGACGATGTTCTTGGCGGTTACGACGCCCGCGATCGGAGAGAGAATAGTCAGCGTCTTGTCGGGCGTGCGTGTCTGTTCCAGGCGTTCGAGCTCACGCGCCGGGATGTCCCAGAGCTCCAGCTTGCGCCGCGTGGCAGCGAGCAGCGCGGCGTTCTGTGCGGCGCTGCCGGCGCCCGGGGTGCTTCCGGCTTGTAATGCCAGCACGTATTCCTGTTGCGCGGAGAGCAGCGCGGGGCTGTAGATGGAAAAGAGCGGCTCGCCCTTGTGCACGCGCTGGCCGGCGAAGTTCACGTAGACGTGTTCGACGTAGCCCTCGACCTTGACGTTGGTCTTCTTCACCAGCGTCGGGTCGACCTCGAGGCGGCCGACGGTGCGAAACGCGCCGCCGACCTCACCGAGCACGACCGGTGCCGTGCGCAGGCCGATCATCTGTTGGCGCGCGGGATCGATGGTGATGGTGGCGCGACCTTTCACCTCGGTATCGGAACGCGCGCTGGCCTCCTCGACATACACCGGCACGTAGTCCATGCCCATGGCGTCCTTGCGCGGCACAGCTGAGGTCTGCTTCGGATCCATCGGCGAGCGATAGAACGCGATCTTGCGTTTCCCGTGCGCCGCTCCAGCCGCGCTCGCCTGCCCGTCGGTCGGCGTGGTGACCAGCACCAGCTTCATCCCGCAGACGGGGCAATCACCCGGATGATCCGAGGTGATGGTGGGGTGCATGGGGCATTGATAGATGGCCTTGGGTGCCGCTGTTGGCGGCAGGCTCACGACCGCGCCTTTGGGCGGCTCTGCCTGGATCGAGTGCAGGGCGACCCATACCCCTCCGCCGCCGACCAGGCCACCCAGCAAGATCGACCCGAGCGCCACTGGCCACACGCTACGCCGCGGCCCTTGCGGTGGGTTCGAGGCGGGTGCCGCCTTCTCGGGCTCTGTGCTAGGCGTTTGCATGACCAGCTGGCTCTGCCGCGCGCTTCCCTCGCCTGTGCGATTTGTGCGACCTGCGCGTGATCCAGCCTACCTCGGGACAACGCCCAAGTCGTATTTCTTGTTCCGGACCTGGCCGGCGAAACGAGGAAGTTACACAAACCAGAGGCGGCTCATGGGTCAGCAGCGCAGCGCGCCGAGGCGGTCGAGCAGCAGCGCCGCAGCAACCACCGCAGCCGTGTCGACCCGCAGGATGTTCTCGCCGAGCCCCACTGGTGCGTAGCCAAGCGTGCCGAGCAAGCTCGCCTCCTCGGCGCTGAAGCCACCTTCCGGACCGATCACCACCCAGACTTCGCTCGCGGGCGCACCTTGGTCCAAGCCCAAGGCGTGGCTCAGCGTCTGCTCTGCCTGCTCCCAGAAGACCAGCTTCTTGGCGCCGGTTGGCGCTTGTGCAGCCACCAGCTGCAGTGGCTCGGGTGCATGGATCTCCAGGGCTCGCGCGCTGCCAGACTGGGCGCAGGCTTCGCGTGTGATGCGACGCAGGCGTTCGAGCTTGGGTGAATCGGCCGAGAGCTTGGGCACGCTGCGCTCGCTCTCGGCCAGCCGCAGCGCGTCGACGCCGAGCTCGGTGGTCATGCGCACGATGGTCTCGAGCTTGGGCAACTTGGGCACCGCCACCACCAGCGTGAGCGCAACGCCGCGCGGTTTGGCTGGGCGTGGCGCTTCAGCCTCGCACTCGATGCGACCGCGCTCCACGCGCACGATGCGTGCGTCGCATTCGCTGCCGGCACCATCGAAGAGACAGAGCTGCGTGCCTTCGCCCAGGCGCAACACCTGCGCGTGTTCCTGTGTTTCGCGAGACAGGACCAGAACGCCGCCTTCGGGCGGAAGAGTCGCAGCGAAGAGCCGCCAGATCTTAGCCATGAGTCGCGTCCGCATCCGCAGCCTGCAACACCAGTGCGGACCACTCACCTTGTCGGGGCCGCGCTAGCTCACGGAATTGCGGATAGGCCGCGCGCACCGGATCGGCGTGCTCATGCAGGAGCCCGCTCAGCAGCAAGAGCCCGCCTGGTGCCACGCGCGCCGCCAGTGTCTCGGCGACCGGCACCAGCACCCGCGCTTCGATGTTGGCAAGCACGAGCAGATAGCGCCCGCGGACCTCGGTGAGCGGCGTAGTCGATGCGCGCAGAAGTGAAGCGACACCATTGCGCATCGCGTTTTCATCCGCGGCGCTCACTGCCAGTGGATCGACGTCGATGGCTTCCACGCTAGCTGCACCCAGAAGCAGTGCCGCGATGCCGAGGATGCCGCTGCCGGTTCCGACGTCGAGCACCGCCACGTCCTTGGTGACCCGCGTTTCGACCTCGGCGAGCAAGAGCTGCGTGGATTCGTGCGTGCCCGTGCCGAATGCCTGGCCGGGATCGAGCGTGAGCACGACATCCTCGGCGCGAGCCTCGAAAGGCTCCCACGACGGCTTCACGACCAACCGCTTGCCGACGCGCATCGGCTTGAAATACTCCCGCCAACCCTCGCGCCAGGCATCGCCGACCACGTGCTCGATGCGGGTGTTGTAGCGCTGCCCAAGCTCGTCCTTGACCGCTTGCGCGGCTTCATCGCTCTCGAAGCTGACCACCAGCGTCACCCGCGCATCGCCGGCTTCTCCGCGCAGGAGCGTGCTCGCGTCACGCTCCTCGATGCCCAGCGCGCCGAGCTCGAAGAGCTCGTTCGAGAGCAGCTCGACCTCGTCGGGCGGGATGTCGATGTGCAGGTAGGGGTAGCGCGCTTCGCTCATGCCACGCTGCGTAGCACAAGATAGACCAGAGCGAGCACGCACCACAGCCCGCCGCGCCAGCGCAGGCCGCACGCGAACGCGCAAAAGGGAGTGAAAGGCGGCAGCCAAGCCAGCGCGCGCAGCGCTCGCGGCAGAGCTTGCGCGCGGATGAGGCGCAGGCAGAGCAGGCCGTGGCAGAGAGCCCAGAGCGCTCCCACCAGCCAAAGGCCCCCGAGCACGAAGCAGTCTTGATTACACGCCATCACAAACTCGACTCTGAGCGCTTTCGAGATTAGCCTCCGACGCTTCGGGAGGCCAACTTGCGTAACATCCGGATAGGCATGATCGGCTGCGGCGTGGTCGGTCAAGGCATCATGCGGCTTCTGAAAGAGAACGCCGCGAGCATCGAAGGGCGCCTGGGCGGCAAGATCGAGGTCAAGCGCATCGTCGCGCGTTCTCGCGACAAGGATCGCGGGCCTTTCGTTCCAACCTCGCTCGTCACCTACGACGCCAACGAGGTGTTGACCGACCCCAACATCGACGTGGTGGTCGAGGTGATCGGCGGCGTCGAGCCGGCCTACAGCTACCTCAAGCGCGCGCTGGAAGCTGGCAAGTCGGTGGTCACCGCCAACAAGGCGCTCTTGGCGGCGCGCGGCCACGAGCTCTTCGAGCTGGCCGAGTCGCGTGGGGTCGACCTCTACTTCGAAGCCGCGGTGGCTGGCGGCGTGCCCGTGATTCGCGTGTTGCGCGAGGCCTTTGCTTCCGACCGCATTACCGCAGTGCGTGGCATCATCAACGGCACCAGCAACTACATCCTTTCGCGCATGCAAGAGGCCGGCATCGACTTCGCACCCGCGCTCAAGGAGGCCCAGCAAAAGGGCTACGCTGAGGCCGACCCCACGCTCGACGTGGGAGGCGGCGACGCAGCGCACAAGCTCTCGATCCTGGCGATGCTCGCCTACGGCGCCAAGCTGGACCTCGCCCAGATCCCGACTTCGGGCATCGATCAGGTCAACGCCACCGACATCGCCTTCGCCCAGCGTTTCGGCTTTGTCATCAAGCCACTGGCCGTGGCGCGCGCCCTCGACAACGGCGCGCTCGATCTCCGCGTGCACCCAGCGCTGATCAGCAAGAAGAGCGTCTTGGCCAGCGTCAACGGCGCGCTCAACGCCGTCTATATCGAGGGCGCTGCCGTCGGCCCCTGCCTGCTCTCAGGCCTCGGCGCAGGCGCCATGCCGACGGCAGTCAGCGTGGTCAGCGACATCGTCGACGTAGGTCGCAATCTGCAGCGCGACTCCGGCGGCCGAGTGCCGCAGCGCGCCTTCCACGGCGACAGCGTGAAGGCCCTGCGCGTGCAAGACATCGCGGACCATCGCTGCCGCTTCTACCTGCGCTTCTCGGCGCTCGACCGCAGTGGCGTCCTGGGCAAGCTTGCCTCCGCGCTCGGCGATCACAACGTCTCGATCGAGCAGATGGTTCAGGAAGGCCAGCACGGCAGCCAGCCGGTCTCCGTCGTGCTGCTCACGCACCCCGCCCGCGAAGGCGACGTGCGCGCTGCGCTCTCCAAGATCGACTCGATGGACATCGTCGCGGAGCCCGCACAGGCGCTGCGCATCGAAGACACCTGAGGCTTGTTCACATACCCGCCGAGCAGCCTTCGGCTCTCGGCGTAGTTGGTTTTGACATACCCGCCCAGCAGCCTTCGGCTCTCCGCTTCGGCCCTCGATTGAGTCGGGTTCGCAAGCGCTGCTGAGCGGTGTAGAGTCCGCGCGATGTCCGAACGTGATCTGACTGGCGTGGGTGAGCTGCAGGCCCTGCTCGGCCAAGGCGCGGAGTTCGAAGGCACGCTGGTCTTCCAGGGCCGGATCCGCATCGAGGGTCGCTTCAAGGGCGAGATCCGCAGCGACGACGTGCTGATCCTCGGTCCCTCGGCGCAGGTCTACGCCAACGTGCAGGTAGGCACCCTGATCGTCCGCGGCGGCTCGCTCACCGGCGACGTGCGCGCCACTCGCTTGGTCGAGCTCTACGCGCCCGGCAGCATCCACGGCAACGTCGCAGCCCCCCAGATGTTCCTCGACAAAGGCGCCACGCTCGATGGCCAGTGCACGATGCTCCCTGCGCCCGTGGAAGGCCTCGCTGCGCCGGGGCAGGGCGAGCCTGCGGCTGGGTGAGGTGGGTCGGCCTCGGCGTGAGCCGATGGGCAGGGCGAGAGGTGAAGTGTCGCTTTCGAGTGCCCCACCCAGCTGGAGGGCCGCACGAGGATATGACATTCTCGTCTGCACGCACTTGCCGGAAGCGCCGGTGGCTGAAAAGGCTCCATGCTCAAACGGATCTACGTTCACAACTATCGCAGCTTGGTGAACTTCGAGTGGAATGTCCCACCGGCATGCGTGCTGGTTGGTGAGAACGGCGCGGGGAAGACGGCGCTCATCGAGGTGCTCTGGCTTCTGCAGGACGTCGTAGTTGAGGGGAGCCTTTATGAGGAGACAGGTTTC
>JADGRG010000471.1 GCA_017881145.1 Sandaracinaceae bacterium
TGGCTTTGGTCCGTCGCCATCGACCGTCAAGACGGCCGTCCTCCCCAACTCTTGCTTGAGCCGGGAGGTCTCCGCGTCACCAAGCTCCGTCCATGTTTCTCCGGGGAACGGATCGAGCTTGAACAAAGGCACTCCGGACGACGAGAGCTGTAACAGCGGCGAGCTCGCTGCATCAGCCCAGTGCGCCTGTGCCTTCGTCGTCGACCAATTGAACCGGAGCGACAAACGCGTGCCACCTTCCCCTGCACGGCTCGATGAAGAGTCCGGTTCCTTGAAACGAGTAGATTTCTTCGTCTCGGACTCCAGCCAGAACTGGGGCGCTCGCTGCGGCTCGACCTCGACGAGAAACGCCGTCTCCAGGTTCTTGCCGCGGTCATGGGCAGAATCGGTCAAATTTGGAGACCCGATCAGAAGAAACTCCCGTTTCGGCTTCTGCGAGAAGAATCGAATGACCTTCGCGTGCACAAATCGGTCCGCCGCGTCTGCCGACTTCCCCAGGCTCGTCACCTCGCGGGGAAACGTGCCCCACGCACAGCGCGGATCTTCCCGCACCCAGCGATAGAAGCGCTCATCGACGATCGCCGCGCCGTCGTCTGCGCGAGGAAGAAAAACCTGGCATGCCTTCGGATTGAAGGCGTCGAGCAACTTCTGCAGCGGACCGGACATCTCGCCAAGTCCGAAGAACGGCGAGATGACTTCCATGTAGAGACCTTCGAGATGCGACCCCGCCGTGTTGCGGAGAAAGTCCACGAGGTCAACTCCGTCCTTGCACCAGAAGTGTGTACGTACCTGACCCAGGCTTGAGCGGCGCTGCTGACCGCCTGTCTTATTGGCGAGGAACCTCCGTATCACTTCCTGCGCAGAATGGTCCGAGCCCTTCGGTGATAGCTCACGCAGCTGACGCAAATATGCGAGTAGTGGTTCGCGCTGTCGCGTGTCCTCGCCCTCCTCGATCTCTTCGACGTGCGCAACCTCGACGTTTCTCCACCAACCCGCCTTCGTGAGATTCGCCGAGAGGCAACCGACTAGAAGCGTCCGCGGGCGCCTGCCGTCCTCGTCCGCATCTACCGGCTCCACTAGCAACAACACGTTTTTCGCGTGGAACACGCCACGCGGTACCCGTACGGGGATGCGCGCGGTGTCTAGCCTGGGCGGCCCCGCATCGCTCAGCACGAGATTGTCAGCGTCGTAGTAGACAGCCACGCCTCCGCTCACGTTCCGAAGCGCGTCTTCGAGTTGCACCAGGCGAACGTTCGTCGCGTGACTGAAGCTGACGTCGAAGAAAACAGCGAGAATTTCCTGTTCAAAGAAACCCGGATCGAGCTGGAACGATGTGAACACCGCCGCGACCAGACTCCGGCCGTTCATCCGCTCGGCAAAGTGATCGGACAGGGCCTCGCGAGGGATCTCGGCGCTCATACCCCCACCTGTTGTGCGATCTGTCGGACCGAATCGAGAAAGTATGCGTGCCGCCACAACCCTGGAAGCGCAGCCTTCTCCGGCAACGTTCCGTCGTCGTAACGAAGATTCACATGAAGCTTCGCCCCGCGCTCCTCCACCCACGCTTCACCGCCACGCGCCCGCATCACCGAAGCGTTCTGTGCGATTAGCAATCGCAATGCGTCGGCATAGTCACCCGCTCCGAGGCGCTCGGCGATCTGTAGATAGCGCGGCGCGACGTCGTCTCCGTACGCGTTCGGCATGTCCGCGACCAGCACGCGCAGAGCCTCGACTTCCACCGACGGCAGACGTCGTCCCCACGCATCGCGCAACCCGCGTGCCACATCGTCCACCGTGCAGTCGTCGTTGTGAGTCAGGAGATATGCAAATGCCGCCGCTGCTGGCGCCATCGCGGATTCGCAGACCCAAATGTCGTGAAGCATGTCCGCGAGCTTGCTATCGGAGAAGGCTGGCCCTTGCGCACGGGTCACGAACGTGCCCAGGAGTGTGCGATCCATCGCAACGAGCTTCTTCACCAGCGTCGGAGCGACCACCTTGGCAAAAATCCGCTGGCGACCGGCGGTCTGATCGTCCGGCCCACCGAAGAGCAGACGCTCGCGGTAGACGTCGCGAACCGCTGGCACTTTGTCGATCGCCAGAAGCTCTGCCACGGCCGACGTGAGGGGAACCTCTTTGTCGAGATCGACATCCTTCGAAGGAGCTGCCAACCACTTGATAATCGCGCTTGCATCACGCCC
This sequence comes from Sandaracinaceae bacterium, assembly GCA_017881145.1. GTDB lineage: Bacteria > Myxococcota_A > Polyangia > Polyangiales > JAFGIB01 > JADGRF01. The sequence goes on from JADGRG010000471.1 coordinate 2,199, forward strand.
TGCACCGCGCTCCAAAATCGGCAGCATGTACCGCGCGACGAACTTGTCGGTCTCTGGCGTGAGAGCGACGCGGTCCCGCTGAACCCAGGAGGATGATCTCGCGGGCTGGCTGTACAGACCGAAGATCCCGTAGGTGCGTTGATTGGCGAGCGTCTGAAACTCCTGCGCCGCACTCAACGTGACACGCTTGCTTTCACCCAAGCGCTTGTTCACGCGCGTTACACCACGAAACCCGCCTTCCCGCAGTACTTCAGCGCGCACGTAAGAAGCGAGCTGCTCCCACTTCAAGAACGCGTCCAACTCGCTCTTCGCGCCCTGCTCTACAGCTCGCTGCGCAAGGTAGTAGCCGGAGAGCAGGATCGTGAAATCGCGGACCGACGTAGAGACCGTCGTGAGGTTGCCGACGACCCTGCGACCGAAATGAACCCACACGGATTGAATGCCGAGGGGATCGACGGATCCTTTGACGGCTGCGCGGGAGTCGAGCTCGGTAAGAAACGGCTGAGTCAGCATGCTGCAAGCTCCTGCAGCCGCTCGAAAAGGCGCACCATCGCAACGGTGTCGCGCTCACAATACGCGAGCAGATTCTCTCGCAGCGCGAGCTTCTCAACCGGCGCCATCGCGCTTCCCAACAACATCGCTTCAAGCGCAGACGCTGCTGTTCCGCCGTCCTGGATCTTCAGATCGCTGTAGCCGCTTCCTGCCACGAGCGCAGGCAAGACGTCCTTGATGCTGAAGCTTCCGTTAAATGCCGGATGGTAGATGTGGTCTCGTACGATCGGCAGCAGATCCTGCACACGATCGTTCAAACGCAAGAGTCCGGCCGACACTCGCGGAACCGCCTTGCTCAAGCTCTTGATGCACCGCTGCTCGAAGGGCGCGTTGTACGCGAGGATCGTGTGAGCCCCTTCGCAGGCGTCGAGTAGGGCGCGCGCGAAGGCCTTGCGCGGATCGTCGGCCCCATCGGCAAGCCATGCGTGGTGAACAAGCCCCTTCTTGCTGAGCACGTGACAGCTAAACTGCACCGGGACCTGCTCGAACGGGCGGCAGCCGGGCCACACGGGAATCGCCGGCAAGATCGTCTCGAAGTCCAAAAACGCTATCGGACCGTCGAGGGCTTCCAACGCCTCTGCGAGCCCGGGTTCGACGACCATTCGTCGGCGCCGTACGCTGTCGATCTGCCGGCGCGCTACTCCCGCAGCCTCAAAATCTGCTGGTAGATCGTGCAGCGTCTCACAACCGGACTTGATGAGTTTGTCGCGCTTCTTCGCGGAGATTCGGTAAAGCGTGCTGACGTGATGCTTCGGCAATGTGGGCCAGCACCGATCCTGGAAGGCGCAAGCGTACGGCTGCGTGCAGTGGTCGCCAGGGCTCACGTCTGGGAGCTGGCCTTGCAGTGACGCGGCGAGTGCACGCACGTTGCGCGGCACGGCGCGAGCGATCTGGTGCGCCGCACGCGTCACGTTGCGCCGCACGAACAAGTTGGAGAGGTCTGGGTGACGGCAATCGCGGTTCAGATGCATCAGCTCGACGCGCTTCACGGGCAAGCCCGCACCGCGGAGCACATGAAGTTGGAGGGCAACGTCATTGATGTGATGGTCCTTCACGTCGAGCGTCGCTTTCACCTCAACGAGTGCGAAGCCGACACGCTTGCGTTCGAGGATGTCGACAGATACGAAGACGCCGTCGGCAAGAAAACTCGCCTCGTAGATGACCCGTGCCCCGGCCGCCAGCGCCTCCGCGGTCGCCGCGACGCGCCCGGGGACGTCGTAGGGGGGCAGGTCGATCAGTACGCCTCCAGGCACGAACTCGCGAGCAGCTTCTCCGACGCGGTTGCCGCGCTCGATCAGCGGCCCCGACGCTGCAGACCCGTCAGCTGACGCGCGCTCGTGCACCTGCCACCAAAGCAGTTTCTTGCATTGCAATCCCGCTTGGTATCGTGACTTAGACAGCCGCACGACCGGAGATCGTTGCTGGTGATTTTCCGTCATCGTTCGCCGCTCGGGTGTTGCCTCATACCGATAGCCCGGCCGGGCTGAACGGACAGATCGCTGGAACGCAAGCGAGGCATGGATACGCGGCGGATGCGCAGGCATCGCCCGCGGCCACTCGGTTGGACTTGGAGCAGAACACGTAGAGCGCCTCCTGCACTAGCCTCGGCGAGTACCTCGGCAGCTCCGGTCCGAACTCACGCAGGTCCACCGCGGCCGCCTGCTCACACACCCATCGCGTACGCGTTTCATACGTCTTAGGCGCACCCGGCTCGCGCAGTGCATCCACCGCGCGCGCGACGTTGGTGTCAACCACGACCAGTTCGTTGCCATCGATGTCCGGAAACCACGGTGTAAGGCCCGGAGCAAGCGCCGGTGTTGAAAGTGCACTCACGAACATCGTCGCCAACTTTCGTCCAACGCGGTGAACCCGTGCGATGCGCTCGACCAACAACTCGGCCCGCTTCGTCGGGGCGCGTTCCACGCGGCAGACGTCGGCCAATACCCCGCGCACGCCGCCGTCCTTCCAGAGTCGAAGCCACGCTGATGTCGGCAACTTGCCCATGTCTCCCATTCGGTTGAATGCCGCCGTTGCGTCCTTTACGTGACAAGGTGCGCCGGGGCACCGACCGCAGTCGATGGCTGTACCGCTCTTCGAAACATCGCAGCTTGTCTGGAACGCGTCTGGCGAGAGCAGCGCCCGGCACTCATGCCCTGCGATCGCTCGCTTCACGAAACCTGCATCGGCGACCACGCGCACCGAGGCGCAAGGCAGGGCGCGCTGCCGACGCATGATCACAACGTCTCGCAACGCCTGGTACATCGAGAGCGTGACGAACAGGCGGAAGAGAGCCTCGTCGCCACCGGCAGCGAGTTCGTTCTGGACCACGGCAAAAGTCCCCACGCGTTGGGGATCACAGTAGAACGGGATCTCGCTTTCGTGACTTCTGTTGGATCCGAAATACCAGGCCGAGGCCCGGCGAACGGGCTCCCGGCTCGTACTCTGCTCGCCGCAACCTGGCACGTTCAAGAAGACCCCGCGGCGGCTCCTGCGCTCGCGGACGACGAGCCTGGACTCGACGTCGATGACGAGACGAGGTACTCCTGCTTCATGACGGCGGCACAAATCGCCTTTACAAGGTCGTCGACAACGAGGGTCACCGCTCGCTCCAGCGATGTGTAGTCTTGTTCCTCTAGCCCGTCCTTCGCAGTTCCGTGTGCGATGTCGTTGCGGCGATGGAGAAGCTGATGAATCGCACCCTCCCAGGGTTCCGCGAGCTTCGCGTCGAGGCCAAGGCGGTAGAGAATCTTCTTGAGGACAACTGGCTTCAAGTTCGACTCGGTATCCACCAGGTCGTCCGCGTTGATCTGCACGGTCCGGCCGGCGATCTGCCAGGCGACTTCGACGAACTCGCGATCGCGCGCGAAGCGATGCAGCGCGGTGTCATCGGGCAGCGCTTTCGCGAAGTCCTTACACTTCGCGTTCGCATCGCGAAGAGCGCGGAAGAGATCAGACAAAGCTGCGGCTCCGAGCGAAGGCGCCACGTCCGCAACTCGCAAGGAAAGCGCGTTCAACCGATTGACGTACATCGACAGGAGAGCCTTGGCACCACCCTCGAAGTGCGCGTAAAGCATCACGACCAAGGCCTTGCGAGCTACTCGACGCTGGTCCTCCGTCGCGAGGGCCGCGACGTTGTTGCGCAAGCTTCGCATCTCGCGCTCTCGCCACTCGCGCTCTGTCTCCATCTCCGCGCGCAGCTCAGCGATATCTATCGAATACATGCGGAAACCCGCTTTTCGACGAACTTGATCCGCTTCTTGAGGGCCGCAGCGTAGTTCTTTCCGCCACCCTTCGTGAGTTTTTGGAACTCACTGTCCTTCTTCAGCTTCAGCAGCTCAGCACTAAACTTTGCTTTAAGAGAACTGTCCGCGCTGGTAAGCGCGCCGAGGTTCTTCTGAA
>JADGRG010000472.1 GCA_017881145.1 Sandaracinaceae bacterium
CTCCTTGAAGAGACCGGCACCTTCCGTCACGCCCTGCGAGATGTCCGGCGACTGTTGTTCGACCGCCGTCAGCACCGCGCAGGTGTTGGCGTCGAAGCCCATCGAAGAATCCGTGTAGCCGATCTCGCTGACGGCCTCACGCACGACCTTCGGGTAGTCGACGGTCGCGCTGGTCGTGATCTCGCCTGCGACGACCACGAAACCGGTCTTCACCAAGGTTTCGCAGGCCACACGCGAACGCTTGTCTTGCGCCAGACAGGCGTCGAGGACGGCGTCTGAAATCGCGTCACAGATCTTGTCGGGATGACCTTCGGAAACGGACTCGGACGTAAACAGATAACCAGCCATGGTTTCTCCTCGCGCGGGGCGCACGCCGCGCCCGACGCATCGGCTTGTAGCGATGGGCACTTCTACTGTCAATGCAGGCGCACGAAGTCTGCCGCGCCGACACGGCACGACCTCATGTGCGGCATGCGCCGCGTCAATGGATCGCGCACTAGCGCCGCGCCCACGGATCGCGCCGCCAGTGCCAGGTCAGTGAATGCGGCGCAGGCGAGGCTGCGAGCCCCGCCACACCAGCGTGTCGCCGAGGAACCCAGCGTCGTCGGTCGCGGGATGGTCGATGGTGTAATGCAAGCCGCGGCTCTCATGGCGGAACTGCGCGCAGGCCACGATCAGCCCCGCCACATCCGCGAGATTGCGCAGCTCCAGCAGATCGGCCGTGACCAGATGCTTCCAGTAGTATTCGCGGATCTCTTCGTGGAGCAGCGCGATGCGGCGGGCTGCTCGGCTCAGCCGCTTGTCGGAGCGCACGATGCCCACGTAGTTCCACATGAAGCGGCGCAGCTCGTCCCAGTTGTGCGCCACCACCACGGCTTCGTCGCTGGGGGCGGCCTCGCCCACGTCCCAGTCGGGCGGGTCAGGGGACGGCGTTCGACGCTGCTCGGCGCGGGTGGCCAGCGCCGCACGTCGGCCGTAGACGAGCCCTTCGAGCAGTGAGTTAGACGCCAAGCGATTGGCTCCGTGCAGGCCGCTGCAGGTGGTCTCGCCGATCGCCCACAGGCCGGGCACGCTGCTACGACCCTCGGCGTCGACCACGACGCCGCCGCACATGTAGTGCGCCGCCGGCACGACCGGGATCGGCTCGTGGGTCAGATCGATGCCGAACTTCAAGCACTCGGCATGGATGGTCGGAAAGCGCTCGCGCAGATATTCCGGGGAGCGCGCGCTCATGTCGAGCCAGACGCAGTCTTCGCCGGTGCGCTTGAGCTCGTAGTCGATGGCGCGCGCCACCACATCGCGGGGTGCAAGGTCGGCCTGCGCATGGTGCTGCGCCATGAACGCCGTTCCGTCCTTGCGCCGCAGCACCCCACCCTCGCCACGCAGCGCCTCCGAGATCAGAAAGCTCTTGGCGCGCGGGTGAAAGAGGCAGGTCGGATGGAACTGGAAGAACTCCATGTTCGCGATCTCCGCGCCTGCACGATGCGCCATAGCCACGCCGTCGCCGGTCGCGACATCGGGGTTGGTCGTGTAGAGGTAGACCTTGCCTGCACCGCCGGTCGACAGCACCGTGGCGCGTGCCACGACGGTGTGCACGGCGCCGGTGGCCTGCTCGAGCACGTAGGCGCCCGTGATGAAGCGCGCACCACCGAACTTGGCGCGGTCGATCAGATCGATCGCCATGTGGTTTTCGAGGATGCGTATGCGAGGGTTGCGACGCGCGGCCTCGCCGAGTGCACGCTGCACTTCACGCCCGGTGATGTCACCGGCATGCACGACGCGCCGCGCGCTGTGGCCACCCTCCTTGGTGAGGTCGAGAGCTGCCTCGTCACCGTTACCGTTGCCTTGCGCTCGCGAGAAGGTCGCGCCCAGCGCCATCAGCTCGCGGATGCGATCGGGACCGTCGCGCACCACCATGTCGACCACGTCGTCGTGGGAGAGCCCGCGCCCAGCCACCAGCGTGTCGCTGACGTGCTTTTCGAAGGAATCGCTCGGATCGAGCACGGCCGCGATCCCACCCTGTGCGTTGCTGGTCGCCGACTGGTCGAGCTTGGCCTTGGTGACCACGACCACGTCGGCATCGCGCGCAGCTTCGAGCGCAAAGGTTAGACCGGCGATACCGCCGCCCATCACTAGGTAATCGCAGTGAATCGCCATGGGTGACCGCCCACCATAATCGAAAGGAGCCCGTGGCGCACCTTGCCGTCGGTTTCACCACGCAGACAGTCGCCTTGCGACCCTGGCACACCGAAATCTAGCGACGGATTTGTCATGAGGCCCCGCAGCCCGTTAAACTGAGGCGTGATGCGTGTGTTCGTAGTTTCAGTCTCGCTTTGCGCCCTGCTCGCGTTGCCTGTGCCCCGCGCCATGGCGGACATCTTCACCTTCGTCGACAGCGGCGGAGTCGCCCACTACACGAACGTGCAGCCGCCCTCGGGTGGCTGGCATCGCCTCTACCACAGCGATGCCGCCGACAGCGGCTACGCGGGACGCGCCTCGTTCACGCCGACCTTCGGACGGCGCATCGATCCGGAACGGTTGCGGCGCTACGATTCGCACATCTCGGAAGCCGCGCAGCTCTACCAACTGCCTTCGGCTTTCATCCGCGCCATCGTGATGGTGGAGAGCAACTTCTATCCCGACGCGGTCTCGCAAGATGGCGCCGTCGGACTGATGCAGCTCATGCCGGAAACGGCCGCCAGCATGGGCGTCATGGATCCTTTCGACCCGCGGCAAAACGTGCTGGGCGGGACCCGTTTCTTGCGCGTGCTCGCCAACAAGTTCAACGGCAACCTGGTGCTGACCGTGGCGGCCTACAACGCCGGCGAAAGCGCCGTGACCAAGTATCGCGGCGTGCCGCCATACTCCGAGACTCGCAACTACGTGCGCAGCGTGCTGCACCACTACTACGCATTCCGCTCCATCGAGCACACCACCGGCAAGCACTGAGCGCGCGGCAGCGAGCAGCCGCACCTCAAGCTGAGCTCAATCCGGCTGGAAGAGCACGTTCTGCGTGGGATCTTGGTCGTAGTAGCGCTCGACTCGCTCGAAGGTGATGGCGCCGAAGGCATTCACGGCGATCGCCCAGACCAGGAGTGCGTAGAAGCCCAGGCCGATCCTGCGAGCACCGAGCGCGAGCAGCACGAGGAGCAAGACGCTGTAGTCGAGGCTGAAGCGATAGCCAAACTGGATCCAACCGCTGTTCTGGTAACAGAGGTCGAGCACCGCCACGGCGGCTGCACCGACACAGAGCGCGACGGTGGTGACCGAAACCCGCTTGGGCCAGAGCACGGCCAAGAAATGCGGAGTCGTCACCCAGAGTGCCAGGCCATGCCGAGAGATCCGCAGATAGGGCGACATGGCAGAGAGCCACGGCAAGGCTGAAAGGAAGACCGCAAGGTTCTTGCCGAGGTAGTGGTAGTTGAAGAGGCCCCACTTATCGATGCGGCCGCGCCAACGAATGGTCAGGTAGTTGTGGCCGAACTCAAAGGGGTTATCGAAGCGCGCGGCGTTGAACCACATGGCGACGCCGCCGATCACGAGCAGCGGCAACGCGAAGAGCACGAGCTTCTGCAGCGCTGGCACCACCCGCACACGCCTCAAGAACGCAAGCGCACGCGACACCGCGCTGGCATCAGCAGGCAGCTCGGGATCAGCCTCGGTGAAGCGGGAAGCGGCTAGAGCTTCGATGACGAACACGACGCCGATCAAGAGTGTGGTCGGCCTCGTCATGAACGCGAGGCCGAGCAGAAGGCCTGCCCAGATCGGCCGCCGCGCATCGAGCGCGCAGAGCAGGTAGAGTGCGATCAGCGGGCACGCAACGACATGTGCCGAGAACCAGACCGTGCCCTGAACGGCGGTATAGTAGTAGACGCTGCCGAACGCGAAGAGGGCGGTCAGCGAGAGGTCCTCGCGCGGCGTGCGAGCGCTCCTGCCTCGCTCCCGCAACTGCCGCAGGAGCACGTAGAGCAGCGCCGGCCCGAAGCCCGCAAAGATCGCCCAGAAGAGCCTGTCCCAGACAGCTGTGCCCCAGAGCGCTACCGCTGGCGCAATCACCAGCGCCGGCAGCGGCGGAAACGACACATACCAGCGCCCTTTGTATTGCGACCAATCGTTGTCGCCGGGGGGCCTGTTGCCTACCACCGAGAGCTGGCCGTGCAGAAACGAGTTGGCCAGGTTCACGAAGTGGGCGTTGTCCGACGGGCCGCGCAAACGCGCGCCGAGGGTCACGACGTAGACCGCGGCGCACACCGCGAAGATGAGCGTCGGAAGCTTCCATCGATCTAGCAGCCGCGCCCGAAACACGGCGGCAGCATAGCGGGCGGCAGCCAGGTTGTCCTGCTTGACGAGCCGCGCGGCGAGCCCTACGAATGCGCTCGCTCAGCATCCACCATGACTACGCCCACGCTGCCAAACATCGAGCTCGCCGCGCGCGAGGTGATCGACCCCATCTACGGCAAGCCGATGTCGGAGCTCGGACTGCTCTCAGACATCGCGCTGCGCGACGGCGTGGTGACGCTGACCGCCACGGTGCACGTGCACTCGGCGCAGCTGGAGCAGCAGATCCATCAAGCGTTCGAAGCCAAGCTCGGAGCGCTCGGCGTGAACAAGCTCGACCTGCGCTTCCACGTGGAAGTGCCGATGCGCCGCACCAACGCGGACGATCCGGTTCCCGACGTGCGCAACGTGATCTTGGTGATGAGCGGCAAGGGCGGCGTCGGCAAGAGCACCTGCGCTGCCAACCTGGCGCTCGCGCTGCACCGCGCTGGCGCGCGCGTCGGCCTGCTGGACGCCGACATCTACGGGCCGTCGGTGCCGACCATGCTCGGCGTCTCGGGTCATCCCCGCGCGCTCGACGGCAAGCAGATCGAGCCGATGACGCGCTTCGACGTGAAGCTGATGAGCATCGGCTTTCTGCTCGAGAGCGACAAAGACGCGGTGGTGTGGCGCGGTCCGATGGTGCAAGGCGCACTCAAGCAGTTCTTGACCGACGTAGCCTGGGGCCCACTCGACTACCTGGTGCTGGATCTGCCCCCAGGCACGGGTGA
>JADGRG010000473.1 GCA_017881145.1 Sandaracinaceae bacterium
ACCTGCTCCCCAACCTCGGCCCAGCGCACAAGCGTATCGTCCGCGTCGAGCCTGCCCACGCCAGCGACCGCGCGCGATGGCAGACCGTGGTGGCCGAATCGAACGCTGCCATCGAGGATTGGGCCGTCACGGAGGATGCCGTGGTGGTGCATCGCATCGACGATGTGCGCTCTCGGCTTTCGCTATTCTCGCTGGATGGCCGAGCGCTGGGCGAGATCGAGCTGCCGGTGCGCGGCAGCGTCGAGGAGCTTTCAGCTACGCCCCAAGGCCAGAGCATTACATTCGTATTCAGCTCGTATCTGGAAGCGCCGACGCTCTACACCTATGACCGTGCCCATCCGAAGCTAACCCGCCTCTACGCGGTGAAGAGCACGTTCGAGGCGCGCGCCTATGAGCTGGTGCAGAGCCACGTCAAGTCGCCGGATGGCACCGAGATCAATGTTCACTACGTGATGCGGCGCGGCCTAGCTCACGATGGACACAATCCCGTGCTGCTCAGCGGCTACGGCGGATTCGATGTCTCGATCTTGCCGCGCTTTTCGCGCGCCGCCCTCTATTTCATCGAGCGCGGCGGTATCTACGCCGAGGCCAACCTGCGCGGGGGCGGGGAATTCGGCGAAGACTGGCACCGCGCGGGCATGCTCGCGAACAAGCCCAGAGTCTTCGAGGACTTCGAGGCGGTGATCCGCTGGTTTTCGCAGATGGGCCTCTCACACCCCGGGCGCATTGCGATCACGGGTGGCAGCAACGGCGGGCTCCTGATGGGCGCGATGATCTCGCGCGCACCTGACACCTTCGCCGCCGCGGTCAGCTACGTCGGCCTCTACGACATGCTGCGCTATCCACTCTTCCCACCGGCTGCGCTCTGGACCAGCGAATACGGCGACCCCAGCGACCCAAGGGCAGCGCGCTACCTGCTCGGCTACTCGCCCTACCACAACCTCCCGGCCGGCACGGCCTACCCTTCGGTGTTGATCGAGACCGCCGACCACGACACACGCGTCGCCTGGGCTCATTCAGCGAAGTTCGCCGCGCGCTTGCAGGAGCAGAGCCAGGGACCGAATCCGGTCTACTTCTACATGGAGCGCGCGATGGGGCACGGCCGTGGCGCGGCCTTTTCCGAGCTTTTGCGCCGTTACAGCCGACAATATTCGTTCCTCCTGCACGCGCTGGGGATGGATGCCCCAAAGGTCCGCCCGCTGGAGTAGCGAGGGGCAACCTGGACACCCGACACGTCCGCGGGCATGGACGGAAGCCAGGCTATGTGCCGTAGCGTTGCTATTGCCAGCGCCGTGGTATAGTGACCGCCCGCTTTCGTGGCGCTGCGGCGCTGTCGTGTGCTGCCCAAGTCGGAGCTACTAGTGCTGCCCATCCTCGCGTTTTTCGTCGCCCACTGGGTGTCGTCGGTCTTCTGCCAGACCTTCTATCTCCACCGCTACTCGGCCCACGCCATGTTCTCGATGAGCAAGTCCTGGGAGCGCTTCTTTCACCTCTTGACCTACGTCTGCCAGGGCAGCTCGTACCTGAACCCGCGCGCCTACGCGATCTTGCATCGCGAGCACCACGCCTTCAGTGACACCGCGCGCGACCCGCATTCGCCGCACATCTACCCGAATCTCACGAAGATGATGTTGGTGACCAAGGCCCGCTACAAGGGAATCCAGATGCGCCGCATCGCGCCCGAAGCTCGCTTCGAGGGCGGCACCCCGGAGTGGCCGCTGATCGATGACTTCGGCCGCACCTGGGCCAGCCACCTCGTCTTCATGGCGCTCTACACCGCGTACTACGTGAAGTTCGCGCCCAGCTGGCAGTGGTTTCTGCTCTTGCCGCTGCACTTCTTGATGGGCCCGATCCACGGCGCCATCGTCAATTGGTGCGGGCACAAATATGGCTACCGCAACTTCGACACCACCCAGGATGACAAGTCGCGCAACACGTTGGTCTTCGACTTCGTGACGCTCGGCGAGCTCTTCCAGAACAATCATCACAAGTACGGCATGTCGCCCAACTTCGCGGCTCGCTGGTTCGAGGTAGATCCGACCTATCCAGTGATGAAGACTCTCGCTGCACTTGGCATCATCGACCTCGGGCCGAGCCCACAGCTCGCGCGCTACCCGGCTGCATCTACGTAGACTTGACAGGTGCACTTGCGCTGCATGCAGAGCGCGACTCCCTCCACGGAAGACATATGGACTTCGGCATCAACCAAGGTTTGGTCGAGGAGCTCTTCCTCCGCTTTCGCCAGAACCCGCAGACCGTCGAACAGACCTGGCGCTCGTACTTCGAACGCATGTCTGCACCCGACCGCGACGAGCTGCTGGAAAGCGCGACTCGCAGCGAGGGCCACGCCGGCATCAGGCGTAACGGGGGCAACGGCCACGCTCAGGTCAGCTGGCGGGATGACCACGCGATAACCGTGGTCGGCGCCCCGGCACCGAGCGGGAGCGGGCTGACGGAAGCCGCACAGAGCGCGAGCGACCTACAGAAGGACTACCAGGAGCGCGTCACGGCGCTGGTCAGCGGCTACCGACTGCGCGGACATCGCTATGCGCAGCTCGACCCGCTGGGCCTTGCCACGCTGGGCGCCGATGAGCTCTCGCTGGCGCGCTTCGGCCTCGACAAGGTGGATCCGAGCACGCTCTTCTCGACCGGCAATTTCGCAGGTCCAGCAAAGCTGCCGCTCGGCGAGTTCGTGCGCCGCCTGCAGCAGACCTACTGCCGCACCATCGGCATCGAATACCGCGACATCGAGGAGCCCGAGATCCGCGCCTGGCTGCAGGAGCGCATGGAGTCGACCTGCAATCGCGTCGAGCTCAGCCACGATGAACAAGTGCGCATCCTCGGTAAGCTGCTCGACGCCGAGATCTTCGAGCACTTCCTCCACACCAAATACGTCGGCGCCAAACGCTTCTCGCTGGAAGGCACCGAAAGCATCATCCCGATGCTGGAGCTGGTGATCGAAGCTTGCGGTCAACACCGCCTGGAAGAGATCGTGATCGGCATGGCGCACCGCGGGCGCTTGAACGTGCTCGCGAACGTGATGGAGAAGAGCCTCAAGGAGATCTTCGCGGCCTTCGAGGACGACAACCCCGAGCTGCACTTGGGCCGCGGCGACGTCAAATATCACCTCGGCTATTCGTCGGACCGGCGCTTGCCCGATGGACACACGCTGCATCTCACGCTGGCCTTCAATCCGAGCCACCTCGAGTTCGTGAACCCCGTCGTGGAAGGGCGGGTGCGCGCCAAGCAGGATCGCCGTGGCGACAAGGACCGCAAGAAGGTACTGCCTCTGGTGATCCATGGCGATGCGGCTTTCATCGGCCAAGGTGTCGTCGCCGAGACGCTAAACTTCTCGGGGCTGCGCGGCTACAGCACCGGCGGCACGCTGCATATCGTGCTCAACAACCAGATCGGCTTCACCACCGTCTGGCAAGACTCGCGTTCCACGCGCTACTGCACCGACCTGACCCGCATGCTGCGCTGCCCGGTGTTCCACGTGAACGGTGAAGATCCGGAAGCGGTGGCGCAGGTGGTGCGCCTTGCCATGGACTATCGCCAGCGTTATGGCCGCGACGTGGTGATCGACCTCTACGGTTATCGCCGCTACGGTCACAACGAAGCCGACGAGCCGCGCTTCACGCAGCCGCTGATGTACGCGGCGGTCGACAAGAAGCCTTCGGTGCGCGAGGTCTTCGTCAAACACCTGATCGACGGCGGCAAGTTCACCAGGGAGCAGGCCGACGAGCTGGAAGCCTCTAGGCGCAACGTGCTCGAGCAGAACCTCGATGAGGTGCGCAACTCCGAGTTCGTGCCGCCCGTGTATTCGATGCAAGGCCTGTGGGCGGGCTACCAGGGTGGCCCCGACGCGGAATGCGCAGAGCCACCGACTGCGGTCCCGAAGGAGCGTCTGCACGAGCTGCTCACGCGCGTGACCGAGGTGCCGGCGGACTTCAACGTGCATCCCAAGCTCAAGCGCCTGCTGGAGACACGACGCGAGCAGCGCGACGACAAGCGCCCGCTCGATTGGGGCACCGCCGAGACCCTCGCCTACGCGACCCTGGTGGCCGACGGCATCCCTGTGCGGCTCTCGGGACAGGACTCACGCCGTGGCACCTTCAGCCACCGCCACGCAGTGCTGCACGACTGCGTGAACGGACGGCTCTACACGCCACTCGCCTTCCTCTCCACCCAGCAAGCGCGCTTCGAGGTCTGGGACAGCCCGCTCTCGGAAGCCGGCGTGCTCGGCTTCGAATACGGCTACAGCCTCGACACCCCCGATGGCCTGGTGATCTGGGAAGCGCAGTTTGGCGACTTCGCCAACGGCGCGCAGGTGCTGATCGATCAGTTCCTCTCGTCGTCCGAGGACAAGTGGTATCGCCTCAGCGGCCTCTGCTTGCTCCTGCCGCACGGCTTCGAGGGTCAAGGCCCCGAGCACAGCAGCGCGCGCCTGGAGCGCTGGCTCAATCTCTGCGCCGAAGACAACATGCAGGTCTGTAACCTCACGACGCCCGCGCAGATCTTCCATGTGCTGCGTCGACAGTGCGTGCGGCCGTATCGCAAGCCGCTGGTGATCATGTCGCCCAAGAGCCTCTTGCGTTCGCCTGCCGCAGTCTCGTCGCTCGACGAGCTGGCCAGCGGGGGCTTTCAGCGCATCATCCCCGACGCGGCGCGCGTCGATCCGGGCTCCGTGACCCGGGTGCTGCTCTGCTCGGGCAAGGTCTACTACGATCTGCTCGCGGCGCGCGAAGAGCAGAAGCTCAGCAACGTCGCCATCCTGCGCGTGGAGCAGCTTTATCCGCTGCGTAAGGGTGAGCTCGCCAGTGCCCTCGCACCCTACCGCGACGGATCCGAGGTGGTGTGGGTCCAGGAAGAGCCCTGGAACATGGGCGCCTGGTACTACATGCAGGCTCGCCTGCCGGAGATCCTGGCCGGGCGCCTCAAGCTTTCGTGCGTCTCGCGACCCGAGAGCGCGAGCCCTGCAACAGGCTCACACTCGGCGCATAAGATCGAACAAGCTCGGCTGATCGAGGAAGCCCTGACCGGGCGAATCACCAGCTAGACGCCGATTGGCGCCTTTCGCGCCGTGTCACGACCGAGCTATGATGCGCTCCTGAACGAGCAGCTCGCCCCGGCCAAGAGCTAGCAGCGGCGCTCGGTGCAGGACCTTCTCGACGAAGGGCAGTGGACCGTCAAGTAGCGTGTGGCACACTGGTTGACATACCACCAAAGCAGCCTTCGGCTCTTTGGTGAAGCTGACATACCACCAAAGCAGCCTTCGGCTCTTTGGTGAAGTTGACATACCACCAAAGCAGCCTTCGGCTCTTTGGTGAAAGAGGCCTAGCCATGAGACAAGAACCAAGCACAGTCACGCAGCGCGGAGGACTCTGGACGGCACTGGCAGCTTGCGGGCTCGCCCTCGCGCTGACCCTCACGCTGCCAGGATGCTTGGGCAGCAGCAACAGCAGCCGTCCGGTGCTCTCGGTCGACCTGATGTGGGACGACAACACCAGCCCGACGGCCTTCAACGCCGGGAGCTGCCAGAGCGCGGGCGTCGCCAACGTAGTGTGGACGCTCACCAAGGTGGGCGAGAAGACACCGGCCAAGGCCAGCCCGAGCGGTGGTGAGAGCTGCGAAAACGGCTTCGATTTCTTCGACCTGCCGCCCGGAACCTACGATCTCACGATCACCGGCTACGACAGCAGCGACACGGACGTCTGGAAGACCACCAAGTGCACGGGCCTGCGGATCGAAGCGTTCGACGACGCCTTCCGGTGCGACATGCTCCAGTGAGACCGCACGCCGCGCGCGTAGTGGCGACGCAAGTGCACCGCCTCGACCGTCGCACCCCAAACCCGCGCACCCCGAACCCGCGCACCCAGAATCCGCGCCCTGCGAACCTGCCGAGCCGCCTGGTTCTGGCCCTCGCCAGCTTGCGACAGCCCGCTACGCCTGCTTAGATCGAACCCAACGTGTTCTCGTTCCCGCCACTGACGCCCTTCGTCAAGAAGCTCATCATCACCCTGCTCGCGGCCTTCGTGCTGGAGCTGCTGTTGAAGAATTTCGCGGGCGTGGACGTGATCGGCCTCCTGGCCCTCGATCCCGTTCATCTCGGGCCGCAGACGCTCCTGCAGCTCGTGAGCTATGTGCTGATCGAAGACCCGCGCGCGGGCATGTCAATGTTGATCGGCCTGCTCTTCATGTGGCTGATCCTCTCGCCCTTCGAGGCCAGCTTTGGGCCGCGTCGCACGCTTGCGCTTGCGCTCTGCGGCGTGCTGGGCGCTGGGCTTGCGGCCATCCTCGGAGCCGCGGTCGCACCCATTCCGGGCTATCTCTATCTCGGCTCGCAGGCCATTGCCTACGCGGGCATGGCCGCCATGGCGCAGGTCATGCGGCGCGGACGCATGATGTTCTTCGGCGTGCTGCCGCTGACCTCGGCGCAGCTACTGCTGGTGCTGGTCGGAATCTGCGTGTTGGATTTTCTGGCAAGCAAAGATCACATCCGCTTGACCGGGTCGCTCGGCGCCATCCTCGCGGGCATCGGCTACGCGCGCTACCTCTCGCGGCCCGCGCGACCGTCGCAGCCGAAGCGCAGCACAGGGCCCCGTTTCCGCGTTCTGCGGGGCGGTGGTGGCGCAGCGGACGGCGACCGACCGAAGTGGCTCAACTGATCGCAACGCGCCGCAGCTGCGCGCGAGTGCTGGTTAGCTCGCTGCTTCTACTCAGCGGATGCCATGCGTGCGACGACAAGACACCGGTGCCCTTCAAGCGAGAAAGCGCAGAAGGAACCTCTGCAGCCGAGGTGCGCGCAGAGCCGTCCGCGCCCTTGGCACCTGCAGATTCCAAGGCCAGAGCCGCCACCTATCCCGATGCTACCCGCGAGGTCGACGTCGAGGGCGAAAAGCTGGTGCGTAGCGAAGGTGCGTTTCGGGCGTCGCTCGGCGCTGACCTGGACGGCGACGGTGCGCGCGATGCGCTCTTGCTCAGCACCGACGCGCAAGGCCGACCGGTGCTGGAGACGGCGCTGCGCTCGGGCGCGGGCCTGACGCTGGGCAGCGCGGCTCTGCAACTCGTGACGGATGCTGCGCGCTGCAGCCTGCAGAAAGCCACCATCTCGAGCTTCGGAGACGAGAGCGCGTTGATCGAAATGGAGTGTGCTTGCGTGCCTGCTACGCAGACCGGCGCAGCAGCCGGGCCCGGACAGAACGCCAAGAACGCAGCGCTCGGCAGCCAGAAGCCCACGCCGCCAGCGCCCAACCCAGACTCGGCGGAACAAGCTGCTTTGGCGCAGGTGCACAGCCTGGTGGTGTCCCTCGAAGCTGCACCGCGCGTGCTCCTGCACCTCGCGACCGCGGCGCCTGCCGGGACTGGCTCGACGCAAGCGCTGGCGATCCAGCTGCAAAGCGAGGACCGCGACGCCGACGAGCACGCCGACGTGCGCGCTGACCTCGACCTCGTTTCGTCGCAAGCCAGTGCGCCATGGCATCTAACGTTGGCCTGGCTGAATCGTCCTTCCGGGCTGGCTCGTGAGAGCACCGAGCCCGAGCAGACCCTGGCCACACAGGCGAGCGAAGCCCTGCGCATGCTGGGGCAGAAGCCTGCCGCAGCGCTGCAACTCGCGGAAGAGGCGCTGCTCTTGCACCGCTTGCTCTGCCACGAGAGCGGCGCCGCAGAGCTCATCGTCGACGGTCAGGCTGGGCTCTGGTGCGGAGCGTCGGCGGCCGCGGGCAAAGCGGCCTACGTGCGCGTCGCAGCGCTCGCCAAGCTGCAGCAGCTTTTCCCTGCCCTCGATGCATTCGCGGCGCTCGATGCACCTGGCTACAAGGTCGAGGTCGCGCTGCGCAAGAAGGCCAAGCGCGCCGTCGCTGAGATTCGGGGTGACACGCACTTCATCTGGAGGATCGGCCCCGTGCTGCACCCGCCGGATGCGCCGAGCCTGCGCCTGCCAGCCCTCGGTTTTCTCGACGAGGAACACCTGCTCCTACGCGGCGCCATCGCTCAGAGCTACGAGCCCAGCACCGGTCAACTGGTGCCGGCAGGACTCTCCCCGAGCGTGCTCTTGGTCGATGCGCAGGCACGGCTGGCTCTCACCGAGCTCACTCGCAAGTGCGACGGGCACCACTTGCAGGTCGTCCCCGCGGCGCAGATCGTGGCGGGCGTGGTCGCCGGCGCGAGCGTCGCCGAGCCACGCATCGAGCCCGAGGTCGCGCGCGACTTCGTCCGCTGTGCGAGCGGTGCAGCGAAAGAGCAGAGCGAGCCAGGCTGGAGCGTCCTCGGAATGAGCGCGCAAGGCGCAGTGGTCGCCCACGCCGCATCCGTCTACCTGGTGCCGATCTCGGCCGGCGAAGCTGCGAACGTTGCATCACGCGAGCTGCCGAGCAGCGAGAATGCTCCGGCGCTGCTTTCGCCCGCCGCCCTCAGCGGCGACGGACGACGCTACGCGCTTGCCACCAGCGAAGGCGTGGCGGTGATCGACCGCTGGCCAACGCCCATCGTCACCTTGGTGCGAACGCCCGCGTCCTGCCCCGACGCCATCAGCGACGTCGCGCTTTCACCTTCGGGCCGCCACCTCGCGATGGTCTGTGGCGGCCACGTCTATGTCGCCGAGAGCGGCAGCCAAGCACCCTCCGGCGAGCCGGTCACGCCCGCCACCCCCCTTGCCATACCTGCACCGAATGCGCCGCCACCAGCAGTGCAGGCGGCGCCTCCCGAACCCGAACACCCCGCAGCGCCCGTGCCCTCCAACGCGCCACCGCAGCCACACTAGCCACGCTGGTGCGGCGGCCGACGCGCGACGGGCCTCTCTCTTATCGTTATACTCTCCGCCAGGGCGACGACGCCGCACGCGGCCGGCACCCAACTCGAGGTGCGGTCCTGGCCTTCCCCCAACCGTTAGAAAAAAAGTGAAATCATTCAAACCCACGCGGAGCTCGGGAGAGCACCGCATCCTCGACCTAATGCGTCAACAGGGTCAGCGTTCGATCCAAGCCGGAGAGATCCGCAAAAAGCTCGACCTACCCAAGTCCGACCAGCCAGCACTGATGGCGGCGCTGGCCCGGCTCACAGAAGCTGGCCTTCTGACCGAGCTGCCGGGCGCTCGCTTCCGAGCGCGCAGCCAAGCACCGAGCGCCGCCGGCGAAAGCCGCGCCGACTCCTCGCGAAGCCCCGGCAGGGGTCGCTCGCGCAGCCAGAAACAAGACCTTCGCGATGGTCGCCTGAGCATGAACGCCCGCGGCTTCGGCTTCGTCGTCACCGACGAGCCCGGCGAGGACATTTTTATTCCACCGCCCGCGGTGGGCTCCGCACTGCACGGCGACAAGGTACGCGTGCGCGTCTTCCAGAGCCCCAAGGGCTTCGATGGTCAGGTCGTGGAAGTCCTCGAGCGCGCCGTGCACTACGTGGGCGGACAACTCCATGTGCTTCCCAACGGTGCCTTCGTCGAGCCCGACGACGAACGCCTCCACGCCCAAGTTCAGATCATCGGCAAGCTTCCCGCAGGCGCTCACTCTGGCCAGGGCGTGATCGCAAAGGTGGTCGGTTATCCCGAAGCGCCCGGAGATCCGCTGCGCGCGCGCGTCGTCGAGGTCTTCGAGGCCGCGGACTTCGCACGCTTCGAGATCCAGCGCATCTTGCTCTCGCACGGCGTGCGCGAAGACTTTCCCGAGGACGTGCTCGCCGAAGCGCACGCCATTGCCGATCACGTGACCGACGCGGATCGTCAAGGACGCGAGGACTTCCGCAACCTCGACTTGCTCACCATCGATCCGGAAGACGCACGCGACCACGACGATGCGATCTGGGCAGAGCGCTTGCCCGATGGCTATCGCGTGATCGTCGCGATCGCGGACGTGTCGCACTACGTGCGTGAAGGCAGCGCGCTCGATCGCGAGGCCCTTACGCGTGGCTGCACCATCTACCTGCCCGCGCGTGCCATTCCCATGTTGCCGCCGGAGCTTTCGGCCGACCTGGCCTCGCTCTTGGCGCAGAAGGACCGGCTCGCGCTCGCGGTCGACATCGAGCTGGATGCGAGCGGCGTGGTTCGCAGCCACCGCTTCGTGGAATGCGTGATGCGCGCCGGCGCATGCATCTCGTACGACGCCGTGGCGCGTGCACTCGGTCTATCCGAAGCGCCAGAGCGCGACCCCGCCGCCGAGTCTCGACTGCCACTGCTGCAGACCTTGCTCGACGTCGCGAAGCTCCTCGGTGCCCGCCGCAAGACGCGCGGCTCGCTCGACTTCGATCTTCCCGAAGCCAAGGTGAAGCTGGATCCAAAGACCTTGGACCCGGTCGACATCGTGCGCTCGCGCAAGGATCCCGGCATCCGCATCGCCTACAACATGATCGAGGAGATGATGCTCCTGGCCAACGAAGTCGTGGCGGCGGATCTGAGTCGGCGCAAAGTCGCAGCCATCTACCGCGTGCACGGCGCTCCCAGCGAAGAGAAAGTGCTGGCGTTTGCAGAGCTCTCGCGCTCGCTCGGCTTTGACCTGGAGAAGGACATCGCCGAAGCACCCGGCAAGCTCGCGCGCTTTCTGGCCAGCGTCGCAGGCACGCCGCACGCGGAGCTGCTGGGCTACTTGCTCTTGCGCGCCATGCAGCAAGCCACCTACACCACCCAGAACATCGGGCACTTTGGCCTCGCCGCCGAAGACTACGTGCATTTCACCTCGCCCATCCGGCGCTACCCGGATCTCGCCATCCACCGAGTGGTGCGCAGGATCGCGCGCGGCGAACGACTGAATGGCGGTGAGCTCGCGACCCAACTCGCAACCCAAGCCGCGGAATCGAGCCGGCTGGAGCGCCGCGCCATGTTGGTCGAACGGGAAGTCGTCGACCTCTATCGCGCGATGTTGATGCGGGACCGCGTCGGTGAAGTCTTCGATGCAACCATCACCGGCATCACGGAGCACGGAGTCTTTGCCGCGGTCGATTCTCCCTTCGTGGATGTGCTCTGCCGCACCGCAGCGCTCTTGCCGGATCAATACGAAGTCGATCGCTACGGCACGCGTCTCTATGGTGTGCGCTCGGGCCGGAGCTACGCGCTCTTCGATCGCGTGAAGGTGCGAATCGAGGACGTGTCGATCGCGCGGCGGCGCATCTCGGCCGTGCCCATCGAGGTCGACGAAAACGGAGTGGAGAAGGAGCCCGAGAAGCAGACCAAGATGCAGGCGCCAAGACAGACGCCGAGGCGAGCGCCGCGACCTGCACTGCAGGCAAGCGCCCGTCACCCCGAGAAGCCTCGCGGCCAACACACCAAGTCGGCCGGCAGCGAGAAGGCTGGCAAGCGGCGCGAGCAGAAGACCGAGCGCCGCAAGCAAAGCAGCAAGAAGGGCAAAGGGCCACGCAAGTGAGGCAAGCCGTGAGCGCCGTCACTGTCATCGCCAAGAAGCGCGACGGCGGCGCGCTCTCGCCGGAAGAGATCCGGTGGCTGATCGAAGGGTTCGTGGCCGGTCGCGTGGCCGGCTACCAGATGGCGGCGTTTGCGATGGCGGTGTTTCTGCGTGGCATGACGCCTGCCGAGACCGCCGCGTTGACCCTGGCGATGCGCGACAGTGGACGCGTCGCAAAGCTGCACGGCGCACGCGGCCCCAAGGTCGACAAGCACTCGACCGGTGGCGTCGGCGACAAAGTGTCGATCTGCCTGGCGCCGCTCTTGGCTGCATGCGGCGTGCGCGTGCCAATGATCAGCGGACGAGGGCTCGGACACACCGGTGGCACGCTCGACAAGCTGGAAGCCATCCCGGGCTTTCGAGTGGACGTGCCGCTTTCGCGCTTCGAGCGCCTGGTGAAGACGCACGGCTTCGCGCTGATCGGCCAGACCGCGGATCTCGCGCCTGCGGATCGCAAGCTCTACGCCCTGCGCGACGTCACGGCCACCGTCGAGTCGATTCCGCTGATCACCGCCAGCATCTTGTCGAAGAAGCTGGCAGAGGATCTCGACGCGCTGGTGCTCGACGTCAAAGTCGGCCGCGGCGCGTTCATGAAAACGCTGCCCGAGGCGCGCGCGCTGGCGCGCTCCATCGTGAGCGTGGGTCGAGCTGCCGGCACAAGGGTGAGCGCCGTGCTCACGCGCATGGACGTGCCGCTCGGTCGCACCGTCGGCAACGCGCTCGAAACGGCCGAAGCCTTCGAGGTGCTGCTGGGCGGCGGACCTGACGACCTGGTCGAGTGCACGCTGGCGTTAGGCGTCGAGATGCTGCGTGCCGGCAAGCTCGCCAAGAGCGATGCGCGAGCCGAAGCGCTGCTCCGCAAAGCCATCACGAGCGGACGTGCCGCCGCCAAGATGGAGGCGCTGGTTGCCGCTCAGGGCGGCGACCCACGCGTGGTGCGTGAGCCGGACCGCCTGCCGCGCGCCAAGCATCAAAGCGCCGTCAACGCCACACGAAGTGGCGTCGTGCAAGACATCGATGCCCTGGCCATCGCGCATGCGGCGTTGCGCCTGGGAGCCGGCAGGACACGAGCGGATCAGAGCATCGACCCGAGCGTAGGTATCGAGCTGGTGAAGAAGCCCGGCGAGCTGGTGAAGCGCGGCGAGCCCTTAGCCTGCATCCACGCCAAGAGCCGCAGCGCTGCCGAGGCCGAAGCGGCCGCAGTGCTGGACGCCTATCGCGTCGGTGCGCGCGCACCACGCCCGCAAGCGCTGGTCATCGAGCGCTTGCGAGGGTGAGCTGCCACCACAAAGCAAAGCGCCCGCACCTGACGGGTCAACGTCAGGACGGGCGGCTTTGGAGTGGGACTCAGCTCACTGGCAGGTCTTGATACACATCGAGCCGATGATAGGGATCGACTGGCACGTGGCGGAGCCCGGGAGCGCGGTCGCGCAGTCCGCTAGTGTGGTGCACGTCGGCCCTTTATGGCCGAACATCGGGTCTTCTGTGCCGCAGAATTTGAGGCCAGCCTGAAATGAAGCGACCAAGGTGTTCTCAGCGCAGGTCATGGCGGCAGGGCAGCCCGCAGTCGCGGTCGTTCCAGCCGCGCCGCTGCCCGCCGTACCCGTATCCGCCGTACCCGTACCCGCCGCACCCGTGCCAGCCGCCGAGGTGCCTGCCGCCGAGGTGCCAGCGGTCCCAGCGCTGCATTGGAGGCACGCACCGAGTGGCTGCCCGGTCGACTGGCAGAACGTCTGACCGTGCGTCACGCCGTCAGGACAAAGGCACGCGACTGCGGCGTTTGGCGTGCATGTCCCGGCGGTAGAGCCAGCCGCACCGACGCCCGCCGCACCAGCACCAGCACCAGCACCAGCGGTCGCGGAGGAGCCAGCGCCGCTACCGGTGCTGGTAGAACTGCTGCCGCCGCTGCCGGCGGAGCCGCCGGAGCAGACGCAAGCAGTGAGTTGTCCGTTCGCTTGGCAGGTCTGCGTGCCAGTCACCGTGGCGCCAGGACAGTTGCAGGGCGGCTGCGCACCCTGCACGCAAGAGCCGCCGCCCCCGCTCGGCGTGCTCGACTTAGAGCTACAACCGACGCTTCCGAGCGCCGCGACCATCGAAAAAACGCCAATGATTCCGTAGAATTTGAGGTTCATTCCCACGACTCCTGTGCTTGGTGACCCAACCCTGCACAGTGTGGGTAGACGATCGCAGGCAGAAGCGCAAGGCGCCATACATCTATTGGTGAGCTAGCGCTCTGCGAATTGACTCCGCGCAAACGCGAGTGGGCGCTCAGTTCATGCCGCAACCACCCGGGTTGCTGCAGTTGCCGCAGGGGTTCTCACAACTTGCCTCGCCAGCGAGGCCATGGCTGTGGCCGACCGCGTGCGCCGAGAGCACGCGCTCCACGTTGTCGGCCTTGCAGCTCGGACACGCGGGATCTTTCTTGTCGAAGACCAACTCCTCGAAGAGGCGAGAACACTTGCGACACACGTATTCGTAAAGGGGCATGCATCACTCTCCGCTGCTCCCCCCATTCTGTCGAGCCAGAGCCAGCATGCAAGCGGCACGACCTAGATAGATCTCCGCCTGCCACCCGCTCCCGCTGGACGGAGGTCGCGCGTGGGGATTGCGATGCGGGCCCGCCCCTCATTGTCCAGCCGAGCGCGCCGGCTTCAAGCCCAGCGCACTGCACGCATTGGCATATGAGCCAGCCACCCAACCAAATGGCCGGTCGCGCGCCCTGAACGCGCCCACGGCGGGCCCGCGGCGCAGTCCCCACGCGCGACGCCATCAGCTGCCCCCGGTGCTCGCACACCCCGAAAATGCGTTCGCCCCAGCTTCCTACCAAGAAGCCAGGGCGAAACGCGGTGTGAATGCTGAGTGTGCTCACCCTTCTTCGTTGGCCGCGTGCGCGACGCTGCGCTCGCGACTGTCGCTCAGGCCGACCGAGTCCTCGACCAGGACGTCGAGACGCTTGTAAGCAGCCAAGCCCGTACCGGCCGGGATCAGGCGACCCATGATGACGTTCTCCTTGAGTCCGCGCAGATGGTCGACGCGACCTGCGATACAGGCCTCGGTGAGCACCTTGGTGGTCTCTTGGAAGGACGAGGCCGAGATGAAGGAATCGCCGCTGAGCGAGGCCTTGGTAATGCCGAGAAGCAAGGGCTCCGCGACGGCAGGCTTGCCACCGCGCGCGATGACCTTCTCGTTCTCGCGCTCGAACGCGCGCGTGTCGACATGCTCATCCACCAGGAAGGTCGAATCACCCACCTCTTTGATGCGCACGCGACGCAGCATGCAACGCACGATGGTCTCGATGTGCTTGTCGTTGATGGTGAC
>JADGRG010000474.1 GCA_017881145.1 Sandaracinaceae bacterium
CGTGCTGCACGTCGGGAGGAGCACGCGTAAGCGTGCTCCGAGGGGTCCCCACACGGAGCGCGCACAGGACCCACCCCAGCGCGACCGATCAGCGCAGCCAGGCAACACCACGTCGGAAGGGCGTGGCTACTCCTAGCAGTAGCGCTCCCGCGGCGCCCGCTCGAACCTCTTGCGCCTAAGCGCGCGCGGGGTCGCTGGGAGGTTGCGCTGAGGGCTCGACTCGGCCATTATCAGACGCATGATAAAGAATGGAATCCCTTGGCGGGGGATGCTTCTTTCGGTGCTCCTGGGCTGCGATGTCATTCACCCAAGTGGTGCGGGAACCCAGGCACCGCTGCAGGGCGTGGTCGAATACGACGAGCGCGTGATCGGCTTCGAGCTTGGTGGACGCGTGCTCAGCTTTGGCGTGGAACGCGGCCAGAGCGTGGCGGCTGGCGCGGTGGTGGCGAAGCTCGACGACGGGCTGGAGACACCGTTGCGCGACCTGCGTGAGGCCGACCTCAGTGCGGCTGAGGCGCAGTTGCACTTGTTGAAGGCCGGCGCGCGAGTCGAAGAGCTACGCGCTGGCGAGGCCGAGATCTCGGCACTGCGCTCGCAGCAAGACATCTTGCAGAAGAACCTGCTGCGACAGCAAACGCTGATCGCGCAGAGCGCGCTGCCGCAGAGCTTGGCCGACGACACCGCAGCCCAGCTGCAGAGCACGGCGGAGCGCAAGCGCGCGCAGGAAGAACGCCTCAAGGCGCTGCGCAGCGGTGCGCGCGGAGAAGAGATCGCCGCAGCGCTCGCGCGCGTGCAAGGCGCAAGCGCCGCGCTCGCAGCGCAGGAAGCCCGACTCGCACGCTATGTGCTCTACAGCCCGGCCGCAGGCGACGTGATCGATGTGCACGTCAAGACCGGCGAGATGGTCGCGCCTGGAGCACCCGCGTTGACCATCGCCGATGTCTCGCATCCCTACGTCGACATCTTCGTGCCGCAAGCGCGGATGAACGAAGTGCAGATCGGCGGAGCGCTCGGCGCGCGCATCGATGGCGTAGATCACCTGCTCGATGGAATGGTGGAGCATATCTTCCCGAAGGCCGAATTCACCCCGCGCTTTCTCTTCAGCGAAGGCGAGCGGCCTAACCTGGTGTTGCGGGTACGGGTCAGGCTCACCGACCCGGCGCACATCGCGCACGGCGGCGTGCCGGCGTTCCTGACGCTGCGCGACGCCAAGGCCCAAACCAAGTGACGAGCTCGCCCGTCATTCACGCCGAGCACTTGAGCCGACGCTTCGGCGATCTCTGGGCCGTGCGCGACGTCTCCCTGACCGTCGAGCGCGGCGAGATTTTCGGCGTGCTCGGCCCGAACGGTGCCGGCAAGTCCACGACCATCCGCATGCTCTGCGGCATCCTCGATCCCACCGGAGGCACGGGCACGGTGGTTGGATACGACATCGCGCGCGAGAGCGAGCGCATCAAGCAGAGCATCGGCTACATGACGCAACGCTTCAGCCTCTACGAAGACATGACCGTGGAGGAGAACATGCGCTTCTACGCCAGCATCTACGGCCTCACGGGACGCGCACGCAAAGAGCGCATCGACGAAGTGCTCGAACAGATCGGCCTCAGCGATCGGCGCAAGCAGATCGCCGGGACGCTTTCCGGTGGCTGGAAACAGCGCGTGGCGTTGGCCTCATCCACCATCCACCGCCCGCCCCTGCTCTTTCTCGACGAGCCCACCGCCGGCGTGGATCCCGTGAGCCGCCGACACTTCTGGGATCAGATCCACCGCATCGCGGATCTCGGCACGACCGTGCTCGTGACCACGCACTACATGGACGAAGCCGAGCGTTGCCACCGCTTGGCTTTCATCTTCCGCGGCGAGTTGCTCGCCACCGGCACGCCCACCGAGGTGGTCGCGATGCGCGGGTTGCAGGTGGCCGAAGTCGAAGCCGAGCGCACCATCGAAGCAGCGGAGCTGCTGCGCAAGACCCCAGGCGTCGAAGAAGTGAACCACTTCGGACACATCATGCGCATCGCGATGCGCGGCGTGAGCGATCCGTCGCAGCTCGTGCAGAGCACGCTCGCTGCAGCTTCCATCGCCATCAAGCGCTTCAGCCTCGGCCGGCCGAACGTGGAGGACGCGTTCGTGTCGATGGTGCGCGAGGACGAAGCTCTGCGCCGCGCCCAGCAGACGGTGGCCGCATGACGCGCCTGCTCGCCATCGCGTGGAAGGAGCTGGTGCAGCTGCGACGCGACCGGCTGACCTTCGGGATGATGGTCGGCATTCCCATCATGCAGCTCTTGCTCTTCGGCTACGCGATCAACACCGACGTGCGCCACATGCCAACGGTCATCTACGACCAAGACCTGAGCACCGAATCGAGGGATCTGGTCGAGCGCTTGGTGATCACCGGCTTCTACGACGTGGTTGGCCACGTCCACGACTACG
The DNA here is from genome assembly GCA_017881145.1 of Sandaracinaceae bacterium. Lineage (GTDB taxonomy): Bacteria > Myxococcota_A > Polyangia > Polyangiales > JAFGIB01 > JADGRF01. The sequence continues at coordinate 2,431 of JADGRG010000474.1, forward strand.
ACGAGATCTCTCGCGCCATGCGCATCGGACACGCCCACGTGGCCGTCGTGATCCCGCCGCGCTTCGGCGAGGCCATGCGCGCGGGTCGCACCGCACGCGCGCAGCTCGTGGTCGATGGCTCCGATCCACAGACGGTCGCCAGCGCCACCAACACGGCGCTCTCGCTCGGGGCGGCGCGCGCCATCGAGCTTTCCGCCGAGCGCTTCGAGAAGCTGGGCCGCGGCAAGAGCCCCGAGCCGCTCACCATCGAGCCGACGACTTGGTACAACCCCGAGCTCAAGACCGCGATCTACGTCGTGCCGGGTCTAGTCGGAGTGATTCTCACCATGACCATGATCATGTTCACGGCCATGGCCATCGTGCGCGAACGAGAGCGAGGCACACTCGAACAGCTCATCGTCTCTCCGGTCGGACGCATCGAGCTGGTGGTTGGCAAGATCGTCCCCTACATCGCGGCGGGTTACATCCAGATGTCGCTCATCCTGACCGTCGGCCGCTTGGTGTTCCATGTGCCGATTCAAGGCTCGATCGCGTTGCTCTACGGGCTTTCCTCGGCCTTCATCGCCGCCAATCTCGCGCTCGGCCTCTTCTTCTCGACCATCGCGCAGACCCAGCAGCAGGCCATGCAGATGTCGTTCTTCTGGATCCTACCGAACATCCTCTTGAGCGGCTTCATGTTTCCCTTCGAAGGCATGCCACGCCCCGCGCAGTGGCTCTCGCAGGTCCTGCCGCTCACTCATTTTCTGCGCATCGTGCGCGGCATCACGCTCAAGGGCGCATCGTTTGCGGACGTGCGTCTGGAATTTCTGCGCCTGTGCGCGATCTTGATCGTGCTGGTCGCGCTCACTTCGGCGCGCTTCCGCAAGAAGCTGGGCTAGTCCATGGCAAGACCGGCAAGCGACATCTCGGCCCGCATCGTCCACGCAGCACGTGAGCGTTTTCTTCTAGAAGGCGTGGATGGCGCGTCGCTGCGCCAGATCGCCAAGGATGCCAAGACCAACATCGGGATGGTCTACTACTACTTCCCGACCAAAGACGACCTCTTCTCGGCCGTAGTCGAGGACGTTTACGGTGGTATTCTCCGTGAATTTCGAGAAGCACTTGTCGATGGTGCGCTTCCTGAAGCGCGCCTGGCCCGTGTCTATGATCGCATAGCGCGCATGAGCGAGCTCGAGTTCAAGGTGGTGCGCCTGATCCTACGCGAGGCACTGATCTCGTCGGTCAGGCTGGAGCGCGTCGTCCAGCGCTTTCAGAGCGGGCACATCCCACTGGCGGCGCAGGTGTTGGCTGAAGGCATCGCCAAGGGCCGCTTTCGCTCCGACATCCACCCGCTGGTCGTCGGCGCTGCGACCTTCTCGCTGGCATTCGGCCCGCAGGTGATGCACCGGCTCTTCTCGGCATCGTCTCTGCCCGTCGCTGCGCACTTGCCCAGCACGCAAGCGGCAGCCAAGAGCCTCGCCGAGGTGCTGCTCTTCGGCCTCGCTGGGCCAGCGCTGCGCGCGGAGCACAAGCCGGAGAAGGCCGCACCGCGTTCCCACTCCAAACGGAAGTAGCCGAGCTCAAGACGCGGCAGCGGCGGTCTCGTCGTCCGGGATCTTGCCCTTGGTTTCCTCGGCGAGCCCGACCAGCACGAAGATCACGCCGATCACCGGCACCACAGCAACCCAACGGATGATCGCCAGCGGGTTTGCACCGGTGCGCAAGATGAGCCCTATGCCGAAAGGAAAGCACGCCGTGATCACGCGGCCGATGTTGTAGCAAAACCCCGAACCCGTTCCGCGCAGACGCATCGGGAAGAGCTCCGGCAGATAGAACGTGAACGAACCGAACACGCCGAATACCGTCACGCCAGGCAGAGCCATCATGTAGAGGCGCGTCATCGGATCGATGCCGGGTGCGAAGGTCACCATGATCGCGATCGCACTCAAGAGGTAGTAGACGAAGAACATGGGCCGACGCCCGAAGTAGGTCGCCACCGGCACCGTCAGCAGCGTTCCGACCAAACCGCCCAGATTGAACGCTGTGGCACCGATGGTGGTGAAGTGGGTCTTGAGCTTGCCGAGGTCTTGCGGCGTCAAGGCGGCGTCATTGGCCAGGTAACTTGCGATCACCGGGATGAACGCCGAGCAGCTCCACCAGGTGGTGAGCGCGACGACAGCCATCGCCAACCCGCCGATGGTGTGTCGGCGCAGCGCAGGCGTGAAGAGCTCGGCGATGCGCGGCGTGTGCTCGGCGGCGGACCAGCTTTCAGGCTCCTTCACGTTGAGCCTGATCAGAAAAGCCACGATGGCGGGTATCAGGCCCGTCAGAAACACCACGCGCCACGAGGTCTGCGGATTTTTCGCGATCACATCGAGCTGACGCGTGAAGAGATCATTCACGTAGGTCGCGAGGAAGAGCCCCATCGGCGCCGAGGTGTAGAGCAGCGCACCACCTACGATGCGCTTTCTCGCGGGCAAGCTCTCGGCGACCAGCGATGCACCTGCAGCCCACTCGCCACCGATGCCGAGGCTCGCGCAGAGCCTGAAGATCGCCAGCACCCAGATGTTCGGCGCAAACGCGCAGGCGGCCGTGGAGCCGGCATACACGAGCATGGTGATGAGTAAGGTGCGCGTGCGGCCGATGCGATCGGTGATCTTCCCGAAGAGGATGCCTCCCGCTGCCCAGCCCAGGAGCAAGAGCGAGTTGAGCGATGCCGTCCAGAAGAAGATCTCTTCCTTGGCTCCCGGCGCGGTGGCCTCGATGTGCAAGAGACTCGGCACACAGAGCGGTGCGACGTAAGTGAAGAGCAGTCCGTCGAAGACATCGAAGCCCCAACCGAGCCAGGCGGCAAAGAGCACGAGCCACTGGTAACGAGTGAGTCCAAACATGCGACGCGCTCCGGCGAGGAGAAGGCTCAGGCTAGCGGAAACGGTTTCTTTCCGGTCAACACCGGCTCGGAGAGCTCGGCTGCCTGTGGCTTGTCTACGCGCTTCGCCTGGAAGGTCGCACTACCGCGCATGCCAGGGCTCTTCGTGCCGAGATCAGTGAAGTTGCGCTCGATGGTGACCAGCGTGGCACTGAGCGCATCCGCATTCACACTGGCGAGCCCATAGCCGGTGGCGCGCGCGTCCGCGTAGCGAAGATGCGGATTGATCGCCGGATTGCGCGCAGCTTCGATCTTGGCGAGGTCGTTGGTATCCGCTGCAACGTTGGCCGCGTGACATCCGTAGCGAATCAAGGTGTTCATGTTCACCACGGCCGGATCGCTGCCGCCGAGCTGGGTCGCATCGTAGGTGAGCAAGCGCTTGACGGGTTCGATCACGCTGGCGAGCGATGCGGGCACGGCCGAGTCCAGCGCGGCACCGATCTCGGCGAACTGCGAATTCGACGAGATGCCCGCGGCACAGATGTCGACAGCTGCCGGCTGGGGCGTGGCTGCATCGAAGTCGACATAGATGACGCCAGCGTAGTTCGCGTGATGATCGCCCGAGAGCGAGACTACGTTGGCGATCCCGTTGTCGAGCAAGAAGCGCATCAGCTCTTTGCGCTCGGTGTTGTAGCCGTCCCAAGCATCCGCGGAGAGCACGAGATCGTGCTGGAGCAGGTGTTGGTCGCTGGTGTCGAGCAGAATGCGTAGCAGCGGCACCGAATTGCCCCACACTTTGAAGGTGGCGTCAGAAGCCTTCATGACGCTCTTCCACCACGCTTTCTGCGCGTCGCCGAGCATCGTGCCGGGCGGGCTGTCTTTGCGCAGATTGTCGTAATCGAGCGCCTTGTCGGGCGGACTACCGCCGTTGGCCGTGCGCCCGGCGTCCATGATGTTGACGGCCTCCTTGGGCAGCGCCGCGCGCGGATGGAAGATCAGTGGGTCGTTCGCGGTGAGCTCCTCCGCGATTGCGTGATCGCTGCGGTAGGAGCGGTTGTCGGTGATCACGAGATCCACGTGCTTGCCCCAGCGCAGGCTGCGGTGCAGCGTGATGGCCGAAATCGCTTTCACGTTGTTCGGCTCGGTTACGTCGATGACTTCCGTGTAAGGCACATCCTCGACGGTCACGCCTGCGAAATCCTTGGCGCCGGAAGCGATACCGTCCACCGCTGGGGCCTCGCTCAGCATCGCGGGGATGTATTCGAAGAACGCTTGGCTTCCTGCCACACGGCGCTTCTGCGACGGTTCGTTGGTGGTGGCCGTGCGATCGTAGTTGGCTTGCGTCTGCCAGCAGTCGTCGGTGAATTCGTGATCGTCCCACATGCAGATGAAGGGCCAGCGCGCCCGTGCGTCCTGCAGGTCGGCGTCCTGCAGGTAGGTCTTGTAGAGGTGCC
>JADGRG010000475.1 GCA_017881145.1 Sandaracinaceae bacterium
ATTGTCTTGCGACGAGTTGGCGCGCCTCACGATGCCCGAATACATGGGCTTGTACCGCGACGAGTCCTGCGAGTAACGCTCGATGCCCTGCGAGGCGTTCGCAGCGATTTCTGACTTCACGCCGCCCGGCTGCACGACGACCACGTCGATCCCGAAGGGCAGCAGCTCCATGCGCAGCACCTCCGAGAGCATGTGCAGGGCGCTCTTGCTCGCGCAGTACATGCCCGCAAAGGGCGTGGGCAAGATGCCCACCACGCTGCCCAGGTTGACGATGCGTCCACTGCGCCGATCGGCCATGTGCGGGAACACGGCCTGCGTCACCGCGAGCAAGCCCAGCACGTTGGTTTCGAGCACGCTGCGTAGCTCGGAATGAGGCACCTCCATCAGCGGCCCGCAGATGTTCACGCCGGCGTTGTTCACGAGCACGTCGATGCGGCCGGCCTTCGCGATAGTCGCGTCGACTGCGGCGCGGATCGACGTGGGATCGTTCACGTCGAGGGCGAGCGTATCGATCCCGGCCTGCGCGAGGTCCACGAGCTTTTTGGGATTGCGCGCGGTGGCAAAGACGCGATGCCCGCGTGCGTGCAGCTCGCGCGCGATTGCGCGGCCGATGCCAGTTGAACAGCCGGTGACCAAGACGACGTGCGGAGGAGCGTTGAGCATGGCCCAATCATACTCAAGCCGGCCTTCACCGCTACATCGAATCGGTGCGCGTCAACAAATCACCAGCGCCACCGCGCGGTAGAGGCCCGCCGCGCGGTAGAGGCCAGCGTTGCCGGGTGGCCGTGTTCCGAGCCTGATGGCGTAGTCGTTCGGGGCTGTCGCGCTGCGAGCGTTGCGCCCAGAGAAGCGGCAACCTCCTTGGCCTGCGGTGTTCCCGCACCGCCAACTTCGGTGGAAGCGTTCTTGAACCGAACGCAGCGCGCGAAGAATGGCTACCTTCTCGCTTGCGCAGGCCGCCTACGACGACCTCGAAAATATCGACAGCTACACGCCGTGAGTCTCTGACCGCAGCCACGGCCAAGAAGAAGGCTGCTCGGGCTCGGTTGGCTGAGCTTGAAGCGGCAGCCCCGCCTACCCCGCCGCTGCCCACTGCGGCGGACATACGGGCCGCATTGCTGGACCTTGAGGCACGGGTGAAGCAGGACCCCACGGGGTTCGGTGAGTTCATGCGAAGCCTGTTCGTGGCCGATGGGCGCATCGTGATTCGGATTCTCGCCCTCGACCATCCCGTGCTCGCGCGCGTGGTTCAGGTAGAGGTGCATCTGCCCGGCGTCGGCGTGGGTGAAGCGGTCCAACTTCAAATCGATGACGACAAGGCAGCGTAGGCGGCGGTGGAAGAAGAGCAGGTCGATCCGATACCAGGTATCCCCTACCCGCAGCCGACGTTGCCGACCCACAAGGGTGAAGTCACCGCCAAGCTCCAGCAGGAAGGACTCGAGCTTGGCGATCAGCGCCGCCTCGAGGTCGGTCTCGGAGTACTCGTCCTTGAGCCCGAGAAATTCGAGCACGTAGGGGTCCTTGATCTCCTCCTCGGGCGTCACCACGTCGCTCGGCTTTCGCACCTGCCCGTGCCGTAACATCGCCGCCGTGTTCCGCGAAAGCGCCGTGCGCTCGTAGAACTGGGTGTCGATTTGTCGGTCCAGCTGACGCATGGTCCAGCCCCCGCGAAGCGCCTCGGCTTCGTAGAAACGCCTCGCTTCCGCGCTGCGGACAGCCAGCAGGCGCAGCTGACGCTGCTGAGCGGCCACATCGACGCCCGCGTTCGGGTGTACTTCGCCTTCTTCAGTAAGACTTGGAAGAAGACCATCGCCAAGCTCAAGGGCTACAGCCCTGCGCCAATCACCTTCGTCGAAGGTGATTTCCACCAACCGCTGGTCGACCTTCCGAGCCCACTAAATGCCTTGCCCCAGATCACGTTTGTGACCTTGCCGCAGGTCTCAGCGGCAGACTTCCCGAACTTCAACTCTTGGACGATTCCGCCGTCCGACACCCCTGCAGACCGTCTCGGCAAGCTGGTTGACATCCGCTGCAACGACACTCTTCAGTGACCGTGCTACACGGTGACTGAGTTCCCGACCGACGCGTTGCGGGTCGGTCGGGAGATGAGGCGTCGAGGGAGAACGTGGATGCGCATCGAACCAACACTCGTGATCGTCCTAGCTCTGCAGGCCGTCTCGGCCTGCGCCAGCCATCCGAGTCAAGCCGGTGTGTCCGGCAGAAGCGGTGACGGGGCTGGCGCTGGCGCTGGCGCTGGCGCTGGCGGTATGACGGGTGGAAACGCTGCGCCACGCGACGGAGCGGTTGGTGGCGCAGGGGCCGGTGGCGGCGCAGGCGGAGACGGCGGTATCGCTGTCGGCGCGGCGGGCGCGACCCAAGACTCCGGAACCGGCGGCGTCGCCGCACCCCACTTTCCCACTGGCATCATCGAGCAACGGTGGGACGGCTGTGTGATTCGAGACGATGGCAGCGTGCAGTGCTGGGATTCGCAGTTGGCCGCAGTGAAGAGCCCGTTGGCAGGCTCGTTCGACGCGCTCTATCTTGGCCTTGGCCTGGACACCCTGACGACGCCGGCGCGTTGTGCCCGTCGGGCGACGGGCGAGTACGCGTGTGCTTCCGGCTACGGTATATCGAGTTTCCCAGGCTCGCTCGCCAACACGAATGTGTACGTGCAACTTGCGCTCGGTCAGTCCATCGCGTGTGCGTTGTTGTCGGACGGGCGGCTATCGTGCTGGAAAAGAGATCGCACGGAGCTTGCCGCGAGCCTGCTTCCAAGCGCCAAGTTCATCCAAATCGATACCGACGGGGACGCCTTCTGTGGCCTGCATGCCGACGGCACGGGTGAATGCTGGAACAACGCGCCCGCTGGCTATGCGTTTCCCGCAGCGGAGCGCTTCGTGCAGATTTCAACGCGCTCTCAGCTGCTGTGCGGGATCACTCAGGACGCACGCATCGTGTGCTGGGGCACCCTCGGCGCGCTGCCGGTGCCGGTTCCGACAGGTGCCGCTCGCGCGGTTTCTGTTGGCAACAAGCATGCGTGCGCGTTGATGCACGATGGCCACGTCGAATGCTTTGGAAATTACGCTGGGTCGCTGGCTAACCAGCCGCCTGCGACCACGCCTTTTCGGGAGCTCGCGGCGGGCACGACGAACGACTGCGGCATCGACACAGCGGGACAGGTCTGGTGCTGGGGCTTTCTGTCTTATCCGAAGAAAATGGTCGACCCAGCGGGCGTTCCGCTGATCGCGAAGAGCCGTTGAGCGACGCACGGGGTCGGAAGGTGAAGTATGGGCAATGCCG
>JADGRG010000476.1 GCA_017881145.1 Sandaracinaceae bacterium
ATCGCAACCCACGATCCTGACGACATCTCTCGGCTTGCCCTTCGGCTACCGGCCATTCGTGTCTGGGCTATCTGAAACAGCGGGCGGGATCGGCTGTCCCTGGTGGAGCGGCTGTCCCTGGTGGAGCGGCTGTCCCTGGTTGCCGCCGCGCGGAGGGGCCAGCGTTTTTCCAGGCTACCGCCCAGTGGGTGAGCGGCGCGCTCTTGGCGTTCGATATCGTGCTCCTGACTATCCTGCTCTTGCTGACCGGCGGGCCCTTCAACCCCTTTTCGTTTCTCTACCTTGTGCACGTGACGCTGGCCGCGGTCGTGCTGCCTACGAGCTGGACCTGGGGCCTCTTTGCGCTCTCGCTCGGCTGCTTCGGCTCGCTCTTCGTGCAACGCGCGTGGCTGCCGCTCGACGTGCAGACGCAGATGAATCACGCCGACCAGATGCGCATGCACATGCAAGGCATGTGGATCGCCTTCGCGGTGGCGGCTGCGTTCATCTGCTACTTCGTGACACGCGTGCGCCAGAGCCTCGGGTTGCGAGAGGCGGAGCTATTGCGAGCTCGCACGCTGGCCTCGCGCGGCGAAAAGCTGGCCTCACTCGCCACGCTCGCCACTGGCGCTGCGCACGAGCTTTCGACGCCGCTCTCCACCATCGCGGTGGTGGCCAAGGAGCTGGAACGCTCACTGACGCAGGCGCAGAGCAGCGTGCAAGCCATCGCCGATGCCGAGCTGATCCGTCGCGAGGTCGAGCGGTGTCGCGAGATCCTGCAGCGGATGGCGGCAAGCGCCGAGCAGAGCTCCGAGCGGGAGTTGCTGCCCGTCAGCGTGCGGGACTTGATCACTTCGGCCATGGAGGGCTTGCCTCGCGCGCAGGAAGTCGTGATCGATCTGCCGGACGAGGTGGCGCTCTGCGTGCTGCACGCGGAGCCGCAAGCCACGGCGCAGGCGCTGCGCAGCGTGCTGAAGAACGCGCTGCAGGCCTCCCCTGCCGGGACCGAGGTGTTGGTGAGCGCCAAGCTACGCGCGGAGGCTTGTCGGATCGAGGTGCGTGATCAAGGCGCCGGCATGAACGAGGACGTGCTCGCGCGCGCGGGCGAGCCCTTCTTCACCACCAAGGAGCCCGGTGAAGGCATGGGCCTGGGGCTCTTTCTGACACGCGTGATCGTGGAGCGCGTGGGCGGCCAGGTCGAGCTGGACTCCAAACCCGGTCAAGGAACGACGGTGGCACTGACCATCCCGCGCAGCGCGCCTGCGACAAAGCGCCGCAGCGCCGGCTGAACCCGCTTCACTACACTCCCCATGCCCGAAGTGCCTGCACCAGATCCCGACTTCAGTGACGCCCCTGTCGCACCATCAATTCTGATCGTGGACGACGACGCCACGCTGCGTGTTCGGTTGGCCCAGGCCTTCACCGCGCGCGGCTTCGAGGCCAAGACTGCCGGCGACGCCGAAGCGGCGTGCGCGCTCGCCATGGCCGATCCGCCAGAGTATGCCGTGGTCGATCTCCGCATGCCCGGCGCGTCGGGGCTGACACTGCTGCGCGACCTCAAACGCATCGACCCCGCGACCAAGATCGTGGTGCTGACTGCCTACGGAAGCATCGCAACGACTATCGACGCGATGAAGCTCGGCGCCGTCTACTACCTGCAAAAGCCCGCCGACGTCGACGACATCTTGGCGGCGTTTCAGCACAGCGACGCGCCCGAACCCGCGCCGGCAGAGCAAGACTTCGCTGCACCGTCGCTGGAGCGCGTGCGCTGGGAGCACATCAACCGCGTCCTCACCGACTGCGACGGTAACATCTCGTACGCTGCCCGCCGCCTGCAGATGCACCGCCGAACGCTGCAGCGCATCCTGCAGAAATACCCGCCACGGAAGTAGAGCACGCCCCGCCAGCTCTTCAGAAGAGCGTGTAGATGAAGGGCGCCACGGCCGTACCACTTGCCAGCACGAGCAGGCCGAGCAGCAAGAGCGACAACAGGATCGGTGCGAGCCACCACTTCTTGTTGTCGAGCATGAAAGCCAGCAGCTCGCGCAAGAAGCCCCGACGCGGGGCGTGCGCTTGTCTGGCAAAGTCGTCACCGGGCTCTGGCTCAGCTTGGGACATGCGTGATCTCGGCTCGCCTCAAAATTGGCTGAAGTAGCTCTGCTGGTCGCGCGGCGGTCGGGCCGGCAGCCAGTAGCTGCGCTCGGGGCCGAACACCTTGCGTTGCAGAGCATCGCGCCCCACCAGGCGAAAGCAAAGCGCGAGTGGCCCGAAGATCGCGAAGAACAAGACGGCCAGCATGCACCACGACATCACTAGGCCGACGGGATACGCAAGGAGCGTGAGCCCGAGGTAGAGCGGGCGGTTAGCGCGCGGTGCAAGGAGCGAGAAGAGCGCCGAAAGCAAGCCGACGAAAGCGAGCGCAAGCGTCACGCCCGGACGGGCCGCACCCAAACCGCAGGCGAAGACGAACGCTTCTCGATGCGCGAGCAGGGCAAGCCAGCCAAAGGTCGGCAGCGCGATGAAGCCGAAGTGTCGCAGCGTGCGCAGCGACGGATTCCAAGCGATGGTGACGAGCTTGCTCATGATCTCAGTCGAGCGGAAAGCTCGCGAGGTATGCCCGGTGATCAGCGACGTCCAGGTTCGGCTGTTCCTTGCGATGCAAGAGAAAGGAGCCAAGCACCAGCGCGTCCAGATCGGTGGCCAAGAAGCAACGGTAGGCCTCGGCGGGGGTGTTCACGATGGGCTCGCCGCGCACGTTGAAGCTGGTGTTGATCACCAGCGGACAGCCTGTCTTGTGCAGGAACGCCTGCAGAATGCCATGCAAGCGCGGATGGCGCACGGCATCGACCGTCTGCACGCGGGCGGAGTCGTCCACGTGGGTGACAGCGGGGATCAGGGAGCGCTCCTCTTGGAGCTTGTCGAACCCCTTGTGCGCACCGTGCGGCTGCGCCACGAGCTTGTCTTTGCGGACCTGCGAGACGAGCAGCATGTAGGGGCTCTCCGTTTCGGCAGCCAGCTCGAAGTATTCGTGAGCATGCTCGCGCAGCACGGCCGGAGCGAAGGGGCGAAACGATTCTCGGTGCTTGATCTTCTGGTTCAGCAAAGAGCGCATGCGCAGCGAGCGAGCATCCGCGAGGATCGAACGATTGCCGAGCGCTCGCGGGCCAAATTCCATGCGCCCCCAGAAGTGCCCGACCACACACTCGGACGCAATCAGCGCAGCGATGCTATCGCAGAGCGCAGTCTCGTCAGCGTGTTCGTGGTACACGGCGCCTGTCGCATCCAAGAAGGCGCGGAGCTCGGCATCCGAATACGAGGGCCCGAGCAACGAGCCCTGCTGGCTGTCTGTCGCCAGGGCAGTGCGTGGATTGCCGAGCACTTGATGCCAGACGAAGAGCGCCGTACCGAGCGCGCCACCCGCATCACCGGCAGCGGGCTGCACCCACAGGTTCGCAAAGGGCCCTTCTCGCTGCAACTTCCCGTTAGCCACACAGTTGAGCGCCACACCACCCGCCAGCGCGAGATTCTTGCAGCGCGTGAGCGCATGCGCCTGCCGGGCCATGCGTAGCACGATCTCCTCGGTGACCGCTTGGATCGACGCGGCCAGGTCCATCTCGCGCTGTGTGACGGGCGCTTCGCTCGGACGCGGTGGACCGCCGAGGAGCGCAGCCAGCTTGGGCGAGGTCATCACGTCGTCGTAACCGTAAGCGAAATACGACATATCCAGTCGGAAGGAGCCGTCGTCCTTTAGGTCGATGAGCTTCTCCAGGATCAGGTCCCTGTAGATTGGCTCGCCGTAGGGCGCCAAACCCATCAGCTTGTATTCGCCGCTGTTCACCCGAAAGCCTGCGAAGTAGGTGAACGCCGAATAGAGCAGCCCCAGGGAGTGTGGAAAGCGCTGTTCTTGCAGCAGATCGAGGTGGTTGCCCTCTCCCTTGGCGATGCTGCCGGTGGTCCACTCGCCGACCCCATCTAGCGTGAGCACGGCCGCCTCTTGCCAGGGCGAGGGGAAGAACGCGCTGGCCGCGTGTGATTCGTGATGCTCGGTGAAGATGTAACGACCGCGGTAGGCGTGATCGAGGCCTCGGTCGAGCTCGCGCGGAATGTGTAGCTTCTGGCGCAACCAGACTGGCAAGGACTTGGTGAAGAGCGGAAAGCCTCGGGGCCAGCAGGCCAGATAGGTTTCGAGCAGGCGGTCGAACTTGAGCAACGGCTTGTCATAGAAGGCGACCAGATCCACGTCGCCCAGCTCGATGCCAGCTGCCTTCACGCAGTACGCGGCTGCCTGCTTCGGGAAATCGTGATCGTGCTTCTTGCGGCTGAAACGCTCTTCCTGGGCGGCGGCGACGATCTCACCGTCGCGCACCAAGCACGCGGCGCTGTCGTGATAGAAAGCGGAGATCCCCAGAATGTGCATGCAGGGTGGAGCCGGCGCCGAGCGGCCGGAGCGCCAGGCTAGCGAGGCAGCGCAATCATACGCTCGCTGCTCTCGCGTGGCTCGCATGCGGGCACGGAGTGCCGGTGGAAATCACGCTTCAGCCCGGACATCGAGATGAGGCCCAAGAGCGAGCCAGCGGCATCCGTCACCGGCAGATGGCGGACTTCGTGCCGGAGCATGCGCTGCATGGCGGTGGAGACGGCGTCTTCTTGCGTGCAGCTGAAAGCGTGCCGCGTCATGGCGTGTTGGACCCGCAGCGAGTGAAAGGGTCGGCCCTGCAGGCAGGCCGCGGTCTCGATGTCTCGCAGGCTGATCAGCCCGACGACGCAGCCGTCCGACGTCGTCACCGGCAGACAGTCGAGCGCGTTCTCGCACAAGAGCCGGGCCGGCCGACTCAGCAGGTCATCCGGATTACAGCTCGGCACGGCCCGCAGCGCGATGCCATCGAGGCCATCGAGCCTGGCGCCTGCGGCCAGTGCTGCCTCGCGCGGCGACTCAGCGGCGGTGGTCTTGGCGGCGGATACGTGGGCGGCGCTTTGCTTGTGGGGCACGGGGATGGACTCCGATTTGGACAAATACGCAGTGCGTCGGAGGTAAACACCCGATTCGGCTCGTCAAATGCACCGGGCACCTGGCCGTGGCGGCTCGAACCAGAAAACCGTGTAACCACCGCAAGCTAGACGCCTCCGAAAAAAAAACGCGTCTCGACCGTAGGGAGGTTCTTGGCTGCGCGTTGTTCGCACCGGCAGAACAATCTGTTGCAAGGCGAAGGTCTACCACCGGCGCAAAAACGGTGCATAGTTCTCCGCGACAACCCACAGGAGAACTATATGAACCGCTTGATCACCACCCTCTTCGTCACCGGCTTGGCTCTCGGCTCGCTCGGCTCTATTGGCAGGGGCAGCGCTCGCGCCGCCGACTGGGACCTCGACGGCTCGCACGTCACCGCGCAGTTCAGCGTGCGACACATGATGGTGTCCACCGTGCGCGGCCAGTTCGACAAAGTGACCGGTACCGCCAAGGTCGACGACGCCGACCTCGTGCACTCCAGCATCGATCTCAGCATCGACGTCAACTCCATCAACACCCGCGAGCCCAAGCGTGACGCGCACCTGAAGTCGCCTGACTTCTTCGACTCTGCGAAGAACCCCACCATCACCTTCAAGTCGACCAAGATCGAGAAGGCCGGCAAGAACAAGTTCAAGGTCACGGGCGATCTGACCATGCATGGCGCGACCCACCCCGTGACGCTCGCCACCGAGCTGACGCCGGCAGTGAAGGATCCCTGGGGCATGACACGCCGCGGCGTGTCGGCCACGGGCAAGCTCAGCCGCAAGGACTGGGGCCTGACCTGGAACAAGGCTCTGGATGCTGGCGGCATGGTGCTCAGCGATGAAGTGACGCTCTCGTTCGACGCCGAGCTGGTGGCCAAAGCCGCACCGGCCAAGGCTCCCGCAGCACCAGCAGCGCCGGCCAAGGCTCCCACCAAGTGAAGATGGAGCCGGCCTGACGCAGCGCCGATTGGCGCGTGCAAGAGCCGCAATCAAAGACTCGCGAGTGGCAGGTTCGCCTGCTGCTCGCGTTTTATTAGCGCCGCGACCGACTCGGCCCCGTTGCAGGCGGAGTCGCATGCAGTGGATCGTCGGGCCAGGCGTGACGCGGATAGCGGCGGCAGAGCTCGCGGCGCACCTCGGGGTAGTGGCGTTGCCAGAAGCCGGCGAGATCGCTCGTGACTTGCACCGCGCGCTGATTCGGCGCGAGCAAATGCAGCACCAGAGGACGCCCGGCGATGCGGGGGCCCTCCTTCATGCCGAAGAAGTCCTGCAGACGAGATTCCACCCAGGGCGGCTTGCCGCGCTCGTAGTGCACTCGCAAGCGCCGACCATGCGAAAGCTCCACGTGATCGGGCGTCAGCTCAAAGAGCCGGGAGCGCGCCGCCGCCGTCAGCTGCGCGTTCACGAAGTCCATCAGCGAGGCCTCTTTGAGCTCGGAGAAGCTCTTTCTGCCTTCGCAGGCAGCCGATAGAGCCCGTTCGGCTGCATCTTCCGAGAGCGGCTCGATGCGCGCATCGACCGCGGCGGCGTGGGTCAGCCGTTCGCGCAGCAGGCTGAGCGCGTCGCGATCGACGAAGCGTTCGAGACCTGCCTGCTTGGCGGCCTCGAAGAGCACGCGCGCGACCTCCGGACCCTCTACCGCGCTGCGTTGCACGCGATCCAGCACCAGGCCGCCGTAGGTCAGAGTCTGCACCGCCTCCACGCGCTCGGTCTTGGCGTCGAAGCAAAGCTCGCTGCGATCCACCACACGGTCCGGGAAGAGCTCGAGCAACCACTCGGGCTCGATGGCGCTCACCAGATGCGCGGTCGCACCTCGCGACAGGCCGCTGCGCTCGGCGGCGTCGACCACCACCACATACTCGGCTTCGCGCACCACGCTGCTCGGCGAGAGCGCTGCGCTGCCACCCGCTGCAAACACCAAGTCATTGCCCTTGGGTGTGCGGCGCTTGGCCACGCGATCGAAGAAGGCTGCCGCGGTCGCCATCAAGAGCGCTTCGTCGCGCTGCGTTTCGGCGAGGCCGTGATCGTCGAAGGCGTCGTCGAAGATCCTAAGCAAGCGCTCGCGCACGCGACGCACGGCGGACACCGCACCGGCATCCAGGCCGTGGCTGCGCAGGCGCGAGGCGCTCGGTCCATCCGCCACGGCTTCGAAGAGCTCCATGCGCAGGAGCAGATCGGAGCTGCCAGTATTGTGGTCGTGGCGCTGATCATCGAAGCGGGCGCGCGCCGAGAGCAGGATGTCGCGCTCACCCAGCAACGCAGCCAGCAGACAGCCCGAAGCACCGGCGCGGCGAGCCTGGGCTTCGATCACCAGACGCGAGAGCCGTGGATGCAAGGGATAGCCCGCCATACGGCGACCGATCGCGCTGAGTCCGCCCTGCGCATCGAGCGCGCCCAGGCCCGTGAGCAACTCGCTCGCTGCCTGCCAGGGCTTGTCCGGCGGTGGCTCCAGCCACTGGTCCCGCGCCAGCTCGCAGCCACTCGCCTTGATCGCGAGCATGGTATCCGCCAGGTCGATACGCGCGATCTCGGGCTTGTCGTGATCGGGACGCGCGTCGTGATCGTGCTTGGTGTAAAGGCGGACGCAGCGACCAGGACCGAGGCGTCCAGCGCGACCGGCGCGCTGCGCTGCCGACGAGCGCGAGATGGGCGCAGTGACCAAGGTGGGAAGCCCCGAGAAGGGCGAATGCCCAGCCACGCGCGCAAGGCCGCTGTCGATGACTGCGACCACGCCTTCGATGGTCAGCGAAGTCTCGGCGAGGTTGGTGGAGAGGATCACCTTGCGCTCTGCCGACTTCTGTACGGCGCGATCTTGCTCCCGCGCGGGCAGGTCACCGTGCAGCACGACACAGTGCATACTCGCCTCGCGCGCGATCTTCTCGCAGCCCTCAGCTGCACGACGGATCTCCGCAGCCCCCGGCAGAAACACCAGCACATCGCCCAAGAGCCCTTCGCGCAGCAGGCGGCGTAGCGCGCCGGCCACCCGCACCTCCAGGCGTGCATCGTCGACGCGGTCTGCATGCTCGATGCTGACTTCGTAAGGTCGCCCAGGCACCTGCACGATGGGCGCGTCGAGAAAGCTCGCCAGCGGCTCGGCGGCCAGCGTCGCGCTCATCACCACGATGTGAAGATCCGGCCGCGTGGTTCGCGCAAGCCTACGCAAGAGTGCGAGCGCAACATCGCCATGGATGTGACGCTCGTGGAACTCGTCCAGCACCACCACCGAAACGCCACGCAGCTCGGGATCTTGCACGAGCTTGCGAGTCAGGATGCCCTCGGTCACAAAACGCACGCGGGTGCGCGCCGAGCTGACCTCCTCGAAGCGCACCTGGTAGCCAACCCGCCCGCCCACCTCTTCGCCCAGCTCGCTCGCCACCCGACGCGCCGCCATGCGCGCGGCGATCCGACGAGGCTCGAGCACCAGGATGTCGCCGCGCTCCGCGAAGCCCGCGGCAAGCAGCGCTGCCGGCAAGCGCGTGGTCTTGCCCGCACCAGGCTCTGCCACCAGCACCAGCGCACGATGCTCACGCAGCAACGCCACGATGCCCGGCAAGTAGGCATCGATGGGCAGCGGCGACGTCACGTTCGACCACGCTCAAGAGCTGTCCAGAAATCGGCGCAGAGCGAGCGCGCCCGCAGCAACCGAGGGAGCGCTACACCCGTAGCGTGACCGAGGGCGCGAGGACGTAAGCCGCTATGAGCCATTTCTGGGCAGCTCATCAGAGCTTGCGGTACTTGATGCGATGCGGCGTTTCGGCCGCGTCGCCGAGCCGGCGCTTGCGATCGGCTTCGTAGTCTTGGTAGCTGCCTTCGAACCA
>JADGRG010000477.1 GCA_017881145.1 Sandaracinaceae bacterium
CGTCGCGCTCGTGTACTTCCTGGTCTTCCAGCCCCGCGGATTGACGGACGCTCTTTGACGAATCCGATGGGCGGGAGCGCCGCCAAAACCCGCAGGAGGGTCAAGCATGGAAACCGAAGGACAATGGCCCTTATTGCGGTGAGCCGATCACGCTGAGGTTGCTCTTCGCCTCGCTCGACAGGCTCAGGACGAGCTTGCGCGTCAGCAAGCTGTTTGAGCTGTCGCGATGCATTTCCAGCAGCGTGCACATGTTTGTCGTCTGACCAGAGGCCGGTTCGCCGAAGCAGTCGCTCGGCAGCGACCACATCTGGGGGCCACCGACAAACTCGTCCCGCAGGTGCATCTGGGCACGGAGCTTCTCCAACTCCTCCATTTCGGCGGTTACCTGGCACCTGCCACCTGGGCGGTCTGCCTTAATGTCGAGCGTGGTCTTGCCCATGCGCGTCCGCAGGTCGATCTGTTCGACGCTCACCTCCTTGGCGCCGAGGTGCATGCAGAGTGTCGAGAAGTACATGTGCTTCGCGAGAGCGAAACGCTGGGGCGCGAGCGCTGCATCTTCGTACGTGTCAGGGTCGTACGGGCTTTGGACAAGCATCGCCCCCGGGCGTGCGAGCCCAGCATCCAGCAGGTTCTGGAGGGCGGCCTGGGATTCCCCCTGCACACGCACGGGGAACTGAAGCACGTAAGCTTCTTCGTCGAGCAACGCTTGGGCAGCCCCAGGTTCGTAGGCGCACTTCTCTACGTCGTGTTGCTGAAGGATCAGAATCGCCTTGCGACTGCTCGGATCTGACGGAAACGAACCCGGTGCCATGATTTTGAACTCCTCCGCCGTACCAACCCTCATCCGCCCACCGGCGGCGACAGCAAGCGTCGGTGGAGGCGGTTGGACCGCCTCCCTCACCATTCCTACGAACCCCTTGACACCAGCCAGTACGCTAGAGCCATGCGTGCCGCTACCGTGTCTTCTCCGCGCGGCAGCTGCCGCAGGCGTCGGGCTGGCAGTCCGAGTCTGCCGCGCGTAACATCGGCCGCCGCGCGCCCAGATTCGCCGGCGAGTCGGACACTCCACTGAGGTACGCGGCCGCACGCCCGTCGCGCAGGAGCAGCAGATGAGAACAACCCCGAAGGTGCTGCTGCTTGCAGCAATCATGGCTCAGGCTGCGATCGGTTGCGCGAGCATCCAAGTGCTCCACATCGATCGAAGCAAGGTCACGCCCGTTTCGACGCTCACGTCCAATTCGGCGGGCCAGCAAGACTTCGTCAATGCGGTGCAAGCCGGCAAGGACGTGGTCGTCTTCATCCAGAAGGGACAGTCCGTGCCGCTCAGGATCGGGCTGGCCCTGCCCATGGCCCGCCTTGAGCCCGCCAAGAACAGCCTCGTCTTCACGCGCGACACCTACCTGCTGATTTCCAAGTCGCGCGTGATGATCAGTCCCGACGGCGAGCGCTGTGCTCGCATCGGCGATTTCGCCGCGCTCAGAAAGCTCTACGATGCTCACCACAAGGAGCTTTCCATCGGGTTCGGGGTCAACAAGCAGGACGGCGCCATCATCTCGCTGGGCGTGGCGAGCGATTAGGTACGGCGGTCATGACTTGCACTTTGATAGTCGGCGACACATCAAGGAAGATCTGCAACTGGCGAACTCGCAGGTGATGGCTCCGCGATGGCGAGCGTCGGCAGATGGAGGTCGAGCACCAGCCGACAGAGCACCTCGTCGAACACCTCGACCGCGTCGCCTAACGGCACTGCGCGGTCGTAGAGGTCACCGGCGATCACGACCACGTCGGGACGAAGCTCCTTGGCCAGCGCCACGAAGTGCTGCAGCACGTGCTGCAGGTCTTCGAGCAGCGAGACGTTGTTGTACATACGCCCAAGATGCCAATCGGAGGTATGAAGTATACGCACGTCGAGGCCCCAGGTCAGTGACCGGCCAGCGTCTGCTTCCAGCAATGTCACGCGTGACGCGCGGACATCTCGATCCCCCTTTGGACGTGGCAGCGCCGGCCGAACTGACGGCACGCTGGCACGACGCTTCTCGTGCAGGTGCTGCGCTCGCGCCGAAGCGCTGCCGGCCGGGTCGGTGATGCGCTATGCTCGCGGCCATGAAGAAGCGAACGCTGGGCAAGCAGGGGTTGGTCGTCTCCGAGCTCGGACTTGGCTGCATGGGGATGTCGGAGTTCTACGGGCCGCGCGACGACGCGGAGTCGATCGCCACCATCCAACGAGCCATCGAGCTTGGAGTCGACTTCTTCGACACCGCAGATATGTACGGACCCTTCACCAACGAAGAGTTGCTCGGGCGCGCGCTGCGTGGTCGACGCGAGCGAGTCATCGTTGCCACGAAGTTCGGCAATGTACGCGGCAAGGACGGCTCGTTTCTCGGGATCGACGGCCGGCCCGAGTACGTGCGCGCTTGCGCCGAGGCTTCGTTGCAGCGACTGGGCGTCGATCACATCGATCTCTACTACCAGCATCGCGTCGATCCGAAGACTCCCATCGAGGAGACCGTGGGCGCGATGGCCGAGCTCGTGACCGCTGGCAAGGTGCGCTTCCTAGGTCTGTCTGAAGCCGCACCCGCGACCATCGAGCGAGCCCACCGCGTGCACCCGATCACTGCACTGCAGACGGAGTACTCGCTGTGGAGCCGCGAGCCCGAGGACGAAGTGCTCGCCACGGTCCGACGCCTGGGCATCGGCTTTGTCGCCTATAGCCCCCTCGGTCGAGGCTTTCTCGGCGGGCAGATCAAGCGGCCCGAGGACCTGCCGCGCGATGATCGCCGGCGCATGTTCCCGCGCTTCCGGGGCGAGAACTTCGTACAGAACCTTCGCGTCGTCGAGCGGGTGCAAGCCATCGCAACGGCACGCGGCGTCACCAGCTCGCAGCTCGCGCTGGCCTGGGTGCTTGCCCAAGGCGACGATATCGTGCCCATCCCCGGCACCAAGCGCCGCAGCTTTCTGGAAGAGAACCTCAAGGCCGCCGACCTCACGCTCACGCCGGCCGAGCTCGCGAGCATCGATGCCGTCGCGCCCAAACACAGCGCAGTCGGGGACCGCTACCCCGACATGAGCAGCGTGAACCGTTAGAAATGTCCTAATTGGCGCGGCGCTCTCAAGCGATGGATGCAACGGTCTGCTCAAGGTACGACTCGAACGGAGGCTGATATGCGGCAGCGCCCGATTCTCCATCGGGATCCTCGAGGCGTCCCCATGTTGCCTACAGACGACTATGAGCCGGGGATGCGGCCCAACCGGTTGGCTGTGCGGCCGTTCACCGAGTCGATGCGGATTCAGGGCAACTTGATCACATGGAGCTTCCCGGACGCGCCCGCGCCGGTGAAGAGGGCGCGCTTGCCGTCCGGCGTGATGGCGACGCTTCGCCCCGCCCCAGGCAGTCTTGTCACCACGCTGCTCGTTGGAATGGAGAGGATGCCCACGTCTAAGTCGCCCACCACTACTGCCGTTTGGCCGCCGGGTGCGATGGCGATGTTCCCCACGTCAGAGTTGCTGGCGTAGGCGATCGATCCTGTCACGGCGTTCGTGGCCAAGGAGATGATCTTGACGGTATCGCCGGACCCCGAGGTCGCGAGGGCCGTCATGCCATCCGGCGTCACCGCCACGCCGTAGGTCGAGCTGGTGTTGGAGATGGTCGTAACCACACCGCTGCTCAGATCGAGC
>JADGRG010000478.1 GCA_017881145.1 Sandaracinaceae bacterium
ACTCGCTGTTGCTCGCCGCCCGAGAGCTCGCCGGGACGATGCGTCAGTCGTTCACGCAAGCCGACTTCCTCGAGCAGATGCCGGGCCCGGTCTTCGATGTCACGCAGGCGCTCGCCGCGGATGCGCCCGGGCATGGTCACGTTTTCTAGCGCCGTGAACTCGGGCAGGAGGTGATGAAACTGGAAGACGAAGCCGATGCGTCGGTTGCGGAACTCGGCCAGGCGCGAGCTGGAGTAGCTGGTGATGTTGTCACCCTCGAAGTAGATGCTGCCCTGGCTCGGCAGGTCGAGCGTCCCGAGCAGGTGCAAGAGCGTGCTCTTGCCCGCGCCGGAGGGACCAACGATGCAGAGCATCTCGCCGTGGTCGATGCGCAGATCGATGCCTTTGAGGATCTGCACCTCATGCCCCTCGTGGAGGAAGCTCTTTTTGACGTGTTCGACGACGACGAGGGGAGTGGGCACGTGGGCTCATTCGTAGCGCAGGGCATCGACCGGCCGAAGCCGGCTTGCCAGAAGCGCAGGGTAGATCGTGACGAGCAGACAGACCGCGATCGCGGCTAGACCTGTGAAGAGAAACTCCGTCAGGTCCATGTGCACGGGCAGGCGGTCGATATAGTACACCTCGGGGTTCATGCGTATTCCGAAGTGCTCGGCTGCAAAGCACATCATGTAGCCGAGGAAGATTCCGAGAGCTGCGCCCAGCACGCCGATCAGGCCGCCCTCGATGACGAACACGCCGACCACCGTGCGGTCGCTGGTGCCCATGGCCTTGAGAATCGCGACTTCACGCCCCTTCTCCTGGACCATCAGGGTGAGCGTGCCGGCGATGCAGAAGCTCGCGACCAGGATCGCAATGCCGAGCGCGATGAACATCGCGAGCTTCTCCAGGGCCAAGGCGCCGAAAAGCCGGCTGTTCAGCTCTTGCCAATCTCGCACGCGCAGCTCGGGTCGTCCGAGCGCTTGACGCAGTAGATCAGCGGTGGCCGGTGCGGTGTCCACGTTGGCCACCTTGATCTCGATGCCGCTGACGGCGGCGCCCACGTTCAGGAAGCTCTGCGCAGTGGAGAGCGACACATACGTGAACTTCATGTCGTATTCGTACATGCCGCTGTAGAAGACACCGGCCACGCGGAAGGGGCGGGCCTTGGGCATGGGGCCGGAGGGGCCGAGCGCTCCGAGCGGTGCGACGACGCTGACTTCGTCCCCGAGGTAGAGCCGCAGGGCGCGCGCCAGCTCCTGTCCGATGATGATGCCAGGTAGCACCTCACGGTCCTTGGCCTGCGCCGGTCGGTCCTGGCGCAAGAAGGCGTCGAGGTCCCGCAACTTCTGGTCGAGCTCGTCCGCCTTGGCTTGCTGCGCGAGCTTGCTCGGCTCCGGCGCGTCGGAATCGTGGGCGAGGCGTGGCGCCTTGCTCTCGCCGCGCTTGGCGACGAGGCCACCCGGGATCGGCAGGAAGCTCGCGGTGCTGTCGGGCGGGAGATCGAGGAGCTTCTCGGGATGATCGAGGTAGTCGAGGCTGCCGCTCTTCAAGTTGCGTGGCAGGTCGTTGACCCTGCCGACGCCCTGCGCGTCGACTCCGCGCAGGACCGCCGTCGCCAGATTGGAGGCGCTCGAGAGCATGACCTCGCCGCTCACGTAGGGAGAAGCTCCCGCGACACCGCGAACTTCGCTGGCCTTCTTCACCAGCGGTGCCCAGCCCTCGATGCTGGCGTGATCTCGGTCGATGACGATGTGGGCGTTGTTGCCGAGGATCTTGCGCTTGAGGTCGTTGCGGAAGCCGCCCATCACCGAGAGCGTAGTGGTGAGCGCGCAGGATGAGACGGTGACCGCCAAGATCGAGAGCAGCGAGATGGCCGCTAGAAAGCCGCTCTTCTTCGAGCGCAGGTGGCGCGCAGCCACCAGCGGCTGAAAGCCCACGCCCTCGATCAGATTCATGGTGGGTGGCAAGAGGCGGATCAAGAGCCGCAGCGCGAACGCTGTCGTGATCGCGTGCCGCAGGATGGGTAAGCCGAGCTCGTGCGGCGCATCGCTCGGAGGTTGGGCGGGGAGCATCGCAACGGCAGCGAGGGCCGCCAAGCAGAGGCAGGCGTCGACCACCAGCCAGATGCGTCGACGTGTGGCTTCGCCAAGCAATGGCCACGTGGAAAGGCTGGAGGCGAAGCCCGTCAGCATGGCGACCAGCGCGATGCATGCTGCAGCCGCGGTGATGGCCGCCGATTTGCCCGTCAGGTTGATGCCGAAGCCAGCCACCAAGTCTTCGGGTCGCGAGAGCTCTGCGGCCAGAAAGCCAGCGCTGATCGAGGCAAGTGCGTGCGCGATACCACTGGCCGCGAGCGTCGCGTAGCGCAGGCGACCCAAGGAGCGTCGCGGGCGAGAGAGGTGTCGGCGCAACACCAGCACGCCCAGTACGAGCTCGACGAATAGGCCGACCGCGGCGCCGATGCCGAGTCGATGCGCGAACCCTTGGTCGATCGCTGCGCGCACCAGTAGAGCTTCGTAGCGCAGCGCGGCACCAGCGCTGGCGCCTACGCATACCAGCAAGAAGAGCGCGTAGCAGCCCGAGAGCAGGCCGATGCGGATCTGATCCGAGACGCCAGCGTCGTCGTCTTTCATCGACTCTCCGGCTTGAGCAGCGGGAAGAGCAGCACGTCGCGGATCGAGCTCTGACCGCAGAGCGACATCACCAGGCGGTCGATGCCGACGCCCAGGCCCGCTGCGGGCGGCATGCCGTGCAAGAGCGCGCGAACGTAGTCATGATCGAAGTCCATGGCTTCTTCGTCGCCGTGCTCACGGTTTTCGAGCTGTCGCTGGAAGCGTTCGGCTTGGTCGTCCGGATCGTTGAGCTCGCTGAACGCGTTGGCGATCTCGCGGCCATCCACGAAGAGCTCGAAGCGATCCACCCAGCGCGGGTCGACGTCGTTCTTGCGCGCGAGCGGCGACTCTTCCACGGGGAACTCGGTGATGAACACCGGCACCGAGCGCGAGCCGTCCGCGCTGCGGTAGAGCTTGGTGAGCTCGGACTCGACCACCAGCTCGAAGAGGCCAAAGATGTAGCTGCCGTAGCTCTTGTGCCGGCTCAGGGCCTGGCGGGTTGGCTCGTCGAGCGTCGCCAGCGTCGCCTCGACCGTGCTCACGAGCTTTGCGCCATCGAAGATGATCTCGCGCGACAAGACTTTCGACCAGCGGGTGGGTGGCACGTCGCCAACCCCGGCACGCTCGATGCGATCGGCGAGCGCTTCGCGCATGCTGACCTTGGCCCAGGGCTCTTGCAGCTCGACCGTGCGCATCGCGGTGAAGCGCGGGAAGCTCTCGCTGAGCTCGCTCTCGACTTGGCGGAGCATGCGCTGCAAGAGATCGATCCAGCTCTCCCAGCTCGCATACGCCATATAGGCCTCGAGCATGGTGAACTCTGGATTGTGCCGCGTGCTCACGCCTTCGTTGCGGAACATCCGGCCGAGCTCGTAGATCCGGTCGAAGCCGCCCACCAGAAGACGCTTCAGATAGAGCTCGGGCGCGACTCGCAGATAGAGTGGGATATCGAGCGCGTTGTGATGAGTGCAAAAAGGCCGAGCTGTGGCACCGCCCAGGAGCGGGTGCAGGATCGGTGTTTCGACCTCCAAGAAGTCGTCGCCTTGCAGGAAGCGCCGTAGCGCCGAGACGATCAGCGAGCGTGCGCGAAACACCTCGGCGACTTCGGGATTAGCGAAGAGATCGACATAACGCTGGCGATAACGCAGCTCGACGTCGGTTAGGCCGTGCCACTTGGCTGGTGGCGGCAGGAGCGCCTTGCCGAGGTGTTGATAATGAAGCGCTTTGACGGTGAGCGCGCCGGTGCGCGTCTTGAGCAAGGGGCCGCGGACGGCGACGTGATCGGCGAGATCGACGTTTTCGTATTGCTGAGCGTCTTGGCTCGACAGGTTCTCCGGACGTACCAGCGTTTGTGCGTTGCCGTAGGGCGTCTGGATCACCAGGAAGGGTCCGCGCTTGGCGATCACGCGACCGTAGAGCGGATAGAGCTCGGCTTCTGCCACTTGGTCGGCTTCGCCGGGCAGCGCAGCGCGACGGGCTTCGTCGTTGGCGATGGCCACGACCTCACGGCGCAAGCTGTCGTCGCCGACGAAGTCGTTCGGAAAGGCTCCCGTGCCCGTTTCCTGCAGTGCCGCGGCGTGCTTGCGGCGTGCGGCGATGAGCTCTTCTTCGCTGGCCACTAGTTGGAGTCTTTCTGCTTGTCGTGGCCTTCGCGCTCGGCGGCGGCCTTCAGTAGATAGGCCTCGATGAACTCGTCGAGGTCGCCGTCGAGCACGCCCTGCGCATTGCTGGACTTGTGCTCGGTGCGCTCGTCCTTCACCAGCGTGTACGGCTGCAGCGTGTAGGTTCGGACTTGCGAGCCAAACGAGATCGCCATCTGGTTGCTGGTGTAGTTCTTCGCGAACTCGGCCTCGCGCTCCTGGCGAGCTTTCTCGAAGAGTCGTCCGGCCAGCACCTTCATCGCCGTCGATCGGTTCTTGTGCTGCGAACGCTCGCTCTGTCACGCGACCACGATGCCGGTCGGGATGTGCGTCAGCCGGATCGCAGACTCGGTCTTGTTGATGTGCTGGCCGCCCGCTCCACCAGAGCGGTAGGTGTCGACCTTGAGGTCCTCCGGCCTGATCTCGACCACGTCCGAGGTCTCACCGAGGTCAGGCGTCACCAATACCGCAGCGAAACCGGTATGCCGGCGCGCGTTGGAATCGAAGGGGCTGATGCGGATCAGTCGATGCACGCCGTTTTCCGCGCGCAGAAAGCCGTAGGCGTAGGGGCCGGAGACCGTGAACGAGACGTCCTTGACGCCTGCGTCGTCGCCGGGCTGGTGGTTGATGATCTCGGTCTTGAAGCCTTTGCGCTCGCACCAACGCAGGTACATGTGCATCAGGATCTCGGCCCAGTCCTGCGCGTCGATGCCGCCAGCGCCGGGACTGATGGAAACGATGGCATCGTTGCGGTCCTGTGCGCCGGAGAGCATCTGCGAGAGCTCCATCTCGCGCACCCGCTTCGCCAGCGCGGGCAACTGAGCCGCCACGTCTTGGACGATGGAGGTGTCGTTCTCGCCGAGCGCCATCTCGAGGAGCTCGCCCAGGTCCTTGGCTTCTCTGGTCAGCTTGTCGTGACCGGCCAACGCCTGCTCTGCCGCGGAGCGCTCGCCGAGCAGCTTGCGGGCGGCCTCGGGGTCGTCCCAAAAGCCTGCGCGCTGCGCGCGGTCGTTCAGACTGTCGAGCTTGCGCCGTAGGCCGTCGACGTCAAAGATACCTCCCCAGCGTCACGAGGCGCTGTGCGAGGTCAGAGAGTGTTTCGCGGATCTCGGAGACTGGGAATTCCATGGTCATCGCCGTCTGTAGCTCGTCGCGTCGCATGCCATTTCGCAGCCATGCGGTGCGCGAGGGTGCAGAGCGCGCTTCTGGTAGCGTGGGCGCTGCGACGTGTCAATTGCGAGCCCGGCCCGTGGCCGGTCGCGCTGGCTACCCAAGCGGAGAGCCGACGCGGAGAGCCGCAGGCTGCTCCGTGGATATGCCACTGCTATGTCACCGGCTCAGGGCCAGCATGCGCTCGATGGGCTTCTCGGCGGCGGCGCGCAGCTCTTCTGGCATCTCCAGGCGCGGGGAGAGATCGCGCAGGCAGACGTAGAGCTTCTCGAGCGTGTTCAGGCGCATGTAGGGGCACTCGTTGCAGGCACAGTTGCTCTCGGGCGGCGCCGCCAAGAACGTCTTGTGCGGAGCCTGCTTTTGCATCTGATGCAGAATGCCCGACTCAGTTGCGACGATGAACTCCTGCTTCGGACTCTCGACGGCGTAGCGCAGGAGCGCGCTGGTGGAACCGACGAACTCCGCGATGGCCAAGAGCGGCGCCTCGCACTCCGGGTGTGCGATCAGCGCGGCGTTCGGATAGCGCTCCCGCAGCGCCAAAAGCTTCTTCTCGCTGAAGGTCTCGTGCACCACGCACACACCCTGCCAGATCACCATCTCGCGTCCGGTCTTCTGCACCAGGTAGCGGCCGAGATTGCGGTCGGGCGCGAAGAGAATGCGTTTGTCTGCCGGCACCGAGCGCACGATCTTTTCGGCGTTCGACGAGGTGCAGATCAGGTCGCTCGCGGCTTTCACTTCGGCCGAGCAGTTGATGTAGCTAATAGTGACGGAGTCCGGATAGCGCGCTTGCCAGGCGCGGAAGCGGTCGATGGGGCAGCCGTCGGCGAGCGAGCAGCCGGCGTCCAGGTCCGGCAGCACCACGATTTTGTTCGGGTTCAGGATCTTCGCGGTCTCCGCCATGAAGTGCACGCCGCAGAACGCGATCACATCGGCGTCGGTCTTCTTGGCGGCCTGCGCTAGCTGCAGCGAATCGCCGATGACATCGGCGAGATCCTGGACTTCGCTTTCCTGGTAGTAGTGCGCGAGCAGAATCGCGTTGCGCTCTTTCTTCAGGCGCAGAATCTCTGCCTCTAGGTCGAGACCCGGGTCGACATATGGTTGCTCCATGGGGCTCTCAACTTAGGTCCACATTGCGCCGCGGGCAATCGAGTATTTGTCCACGAGCCGCCCAGAAATAGGCGCAGAGCGAGCGCGCCCAGAAACAGGACGTAAGCCGCTATGAGCCATTTCTGGAAAGCTCGTCAGTGCTCACGGTTGCCCATCAGCTTTTCGTAGAGCACCGGGCCGAGATTGGCGCGCATCAA
>JADGRG010000479.1 GCA_017881145.1 Sandaracinaceae bacterium
GATTACGCGGAGCTACTTGGGTCCGCGCTTTCCGTGCTCTCCAACCAGGGCATCGTACTCGCCTGCCTCAATCACCACGGCGTCTCGCAGGGCGCGCTGCGGCGCTTCGTCCACGAGGCGGCGCAGGCCCACGGCTTTCACGTCGAGAGCCTGAAAGATGTGTCGCAGCAAAGGGATTTCCCTGCTGCAGCCGGCGAAGAGCCGCTCGCCAAGGGCGTGCTCGCGCGGCTGCGGCGAACGAGCACGCGCTAGCTCGCTGCAGCCATCGGCCGGTCTTCACTCGAAAATCCAACTTGCGGCTGGCTTTTTGCCGTGTATGATGGGACCGATACCTCAAAAGGGGGCCGACTTTGGCCGCGCGTGCCTGATTGTTGGGCTGGGCCGCGCAAAGTTAGCTCAGTGCTTCGTGCCTTCGCTCCGGGCCGAAGCCTCGGTATCGGTGTCCTGGACGGAAAATCTGTCGGGTGAACCTGACAGCCCGTCCACCAGGGATCCGGTCCTGCTTGATGTGTGGGCATTTCATCTAGCTCGGAAGACTAAAGATGGCTGAAGGCCAGGTGCCAGAGACGGAAGCGCCGGACAACGCTTCGTTCCCGCAACACGTGGGGCGGCTTTCCGATCGCGCGATTCAACGACTGGTCGGGGGCAACGCGTTTTTGCGCGGACGCATTTATGCGCGGCGCAACGCAGTCGGCGATCTACAGACCGACGCCACGCGCGCGGCTTGTCGCGTGTTGATCCGCACCGATGAGCCGATCGATGTGAGTGCCGAATTTGGACCGGAGCGAGCCATTCAATCGAAGTGCTCGTGTCAAGCGTGGCGCGGGCCGACTGGGCACTGCAAACACGTTGCGGCGCTGCTGGTCGCGCTGCGCGATCGCGAGCGACCACCCAGGCCGAAGCCTCCTGCGGACCAAGATTTAGAGACAGACGCGCCGCCTGCACACGCTGCAGGGCCCACCGCTGCAGGGCCCACCGCTGCAGGGCCCGCCAATGGTCAGGCGCAGCAATCGCTGCTTGCCCTGTCGCCTCAGAACGGCGCGCCGCACTCGCAAGCTGGCGGTGCACTCGGACCAGCTGGCCAACCTGGGCAGGCGGGTCAACCGGGGTTACCTGGGACCGGCAAGCGTCGACGCTCGCGTCGGCGTCGTCGTGGTGGTGGTGGTGGTGGTGCGGCAGCCGGTCCTGCCGGCGCCACTGCCGGTGCAGAAATCGTTTCGGCGCCACAGCCCAACGGCGCCACGGTCGAAGGGCTTTCGACGCGCCAGCTGGCTGTCGCCGTTGCGCGTCGCAGTGCCACCGTGCGCGACGGCCTCGATGCCTGGCTGCCTCACGGTGATGTCGGCAGGCCCTGCGCTTTCGAGTATCGCCTCACGGTGCGTGCGGCCTCGATCACGCTCACGCCCGTGCTGGCCGGCACCCGTTCTGCCGTGCCGATCGCCGAGGCGCTGGCGGGTTTCAACACCGTGCCCGCATCCGAACGCCCTTTACTGCGAGCGCTCTCGCGCCATGCGGCACGCTCGACGCCCGCGACCGCCGAGCTGCGTGGCGAGGATGCAGCCGAAGTGCTCAGCATGCTGCGCGGTCGTCGCGTGCTGCTCGAGCCTGCCTCCAAGGAACTGCGCTTCGCCGACGGCGAGCTTTCGCCGAAGATCGAGCTCGATCTCGTCAACGCCAAGTCGGTGCGGATCCGCGTGGTGTTCGAGCAGGGCAGCCGGCGCTTTGCACTCTCGAGCGGAGCCTGGTTCGAAGGCACTCCGGGTTTCCACATCGACACCACCGATGGCGTGGCGCGCGCAGTGGTCGATTCAGTTACGCCCGCTTGGCTGCAGCGGCTCTATCGCTCGCCAGCGCTCGTGCACCCCATTCAAGATCTGCCGCGGCTGCTCACCGAGTACATCCCCAAGGTGGCGACTTCGCTCTGCACCGAGTTGCCCGATCTGAGCCCGGTCGCCGACGTGGTGGATGCTCAGCCGCGCCTGCAGATCCGCGCGATGGGCGACATCGTCGAGGCGCGCATCAAGTTGCGCGTCGACTACCAGGGCGCCGAATACGACATTCCGCCACGCGGCTTTCCGTCGCCGCTGGCGTTTCAGCAACCTGAGCGTGGCGCACTGCGTCCGCGGGTGGTGCGGCGAGATGTCGGTGCCGAGATGGTCGCCGTGCAGATGGTGCTGAACCTGGGCGGCTTCGGCGTGGATGAAACCGGCGAATGGCTGGTTGCCCGCGGCGACGACGCGATCCGTTTCTGGACGGAGGGCATCGGCCTCTTGCCGGAGACCTGGGATCGCTTCATTCCTAGCGATCTCGTCGATGTGACCATCCACGACAAGGCGATCGCGCCGCAAGCGCGCGTGTCGAGCGGCGTGGATTGGCTGAGCCTCGACATGACCTTCCAGCTCGACGGGATCGTCGTCGACGAAGAAGAGTTGCGTCAGTGTTTGGCGAGCGGTCGGCGTCTGGTGCGTCTGGCCGACGGCACCTACGCGCCCGTGAAGGCCGATGAAGTGCGCGAGATCCTGGAGCGGATGGCGGAGATCTATGCCACCGGTGGCAAGAGCGACAAGCTAGCGCTCTCGCAGGCGGGCCGCGTGCAGGACCTGCTCGATCTGGTCGGCAAGAAGAGCATCTCCACCGACGCAAAGTCGCTCTTCCAGAAGCTCTCCGACATCTCGCAGATCGAGGCGATCACCAAGCCCCGTGCGCTCAAGGCGAACCTTCGTCCCTACCAACGCGAGGGCTTCTCTTGGTTGGTGTTCCTCTACGAGATGGCTGCGGGCGGGATCCTCGCCGACGACATGGGTCTCGGAAAAACCGTTCAGACCATCGCGCTGCTCTTGTGGCTCAAGAGCAAGCATAAGGACCAGAAGCTCATGCATCTGGTGATCGCGCCGACTTCGGTCGTGCCGAACTGGCTGATGGAGATCGAGAAGTTTGGTCCCACGCTCAAAGCCGTGGTCTGGCACGGTCCGGAGCGTCACGCGCTCTCCGACCAGCTCGGCGACGCCGACGTCTTGATCACGAGCTACGCGCTAATGCGAAGGGACGAAGAGTTCCTCAAGAAGCTCACGTTCCATTACGTGATTCTCGACGAAGCGCAGCACATCAAGAACCCGCTCAGCGCCACGGCGCGTTCCGTCAAGAAGCTCAAGAGCGACCGCCGTCTCGCGCTCACCGGCACGCCCATCGAGAACCGTCTGAGCGAGATCTGGTCGATCTTCGACTTCGTCTCGCCGGGGTTGCTCGGGGAGCTATCTCGCTTCGAGGAGAAGTTCGCCCGACCGATCGATCGTGGTGACCAATCCGCGGCACAGAAGCTGCGGGCGGCGATCCATCGCTTCGTCTTGCGACGCACCAAGTCCGAGGTCGCGAAGGATCTGCCGCCGAAGATCGAGCAGGACATCATCGTGCCGCTCGCCGACGAGCAGAGCCGGCTCTACAAGCAAGTGCTGCGGCAGATTCGCGAGAGCCTGCTCTCGGAGGTCGAAAAGCAGGGCGTCGCCAAGAGCCAAATCCAGATCCTCGCAGCGCTCACGCGCCTGCGCCAAATCGCGTGCGATCCGCGCCTGATGAAGCTGGACGGTCCGTGGAACGAGGAGCTTTCCGGCAAGCTCAGCGCGCTGCGCGAGATCATGCAGGAAGCCGTGGCCGGCGGTCACCGTGTGCTGATCTTCTCGCAGTTCGTCGAGATGCTGAAACTGATCCGCGATATGTTAGATGCGGATGGCATCACTCACGAGTGGCTGACCGGCGACACCAAGGATCGCATGGACCGCGTCGAGCACTTCAATGGCGACGAATCGGTTAGCGCGTTTCTGATCTCGCTCAAGGCCGGTGGTACGGGCCTCAACCTCACGGGCGCGGACACCGTGGTGCACTTCGATCCTTGGTGGAACCCTGCGGTCGAAGACCAGGCGACCGACCGTGCGCACCGCATCGGTCAGAAGAAGACCGTGTCGGTGTATCGGCTCATCGCCAAGGATTCGGTGGAGGAGAAGATCCTCCAGCTCTCTGCCAAAAAGCGTGAGCTGGTCACGAACGTGCTGAATACCGAGGCGCCGCTGAAGGGCCTCACCAAGCAAGACGTCGACGACCTCTTCTCCTAGGGCCCGCTAGCGGGCAGGGGCGCGGGCAGGGGTGCGGGCAGGGGTCAAGAAGTAAGAGCGCCCGCGCTTCGCAGCAGACAATTGCGCGTTCGTACGCAATCGCCGAGCGCTGCGGCCGATGAGCCTCGCGACAGTCCCACGTCGGGCTGGTTGCGGAGGCGCTCATGAGGAATGCGTTTTGGTTCTTGGTTTGGGTGTCGGTGTGCGGGTGCATGCAGACACCGAATTCGCCGCCGGTTGGGGTGCTCGATGCTGGAGCGGACGCCGCCCTTGGTCTGACTTTCGATGCTGGACCCGACAAGCCTCCGCTCGGCCATCTGGCCCAGGCGCAAGCCACCGTTTCCGTGCCTGCTGGCTCAGCGTCGGGCGTGCGCCCCTGCAACGACGGCGGGCTTGCGGGCGTGCCCACCAAGAGCGACGCCAGTGGCCGCAGCAGCGGACTCGGTCCGAGCCCTGCGACCCAGGCCGGCAGCGCTGGCGCGAGCGCACCGGCTGCTTTCACCTTCGAGGACGCTGGCGCGGGTGATTCCGCTACCTCGTCGCCGCCGCCATGCGCGGCGCAAGACCCGCTGATCCCAGCCGACTCAGGGCCGAGCATACCGTCGCCTTCGCATGCCGGCGAGGTCGTGATCACGGAGATCATGGTCGATCCGAAGACCGTGAGTGACACCGTCGGCGAGTGGTTCGAGCTCTACAACGCTACTGAGACGTCGCTCGACCTGCGTGGCTGCACGATCGGTGATGGCGCGAAGGAAGCGCGCATCGTATCCGAGTCCGTCGTGCTTGCAGCACACGACTACATCGCGGTCGCACGCAACCCGCAGCCTGGCTTCGTGCCGGATCTGATCTCGTCCTTCTCACTCACCAACACCGCCGATCGCATCCAGATTTCCTGTCAGGGCGTTGTGATCGACAGCCTCGCCTACGACAAGGCGCAAGGCTTCCCCATCGTTGCCGGTGTCAGCATGCAGCTCGATCCGACCAGCCTGGATGCCGCCACCAACGACCGTGGCAGCGCCTGGTGCCTGGCGAAGCAGAGCTACGGCCCGGAGCTCGGAACACCGGGCCAGCCGAACGCGCCCTGTTCGCTTTCCGATGCGTCGGTGCCGACTCCGTGACTACTTGCGCGCACCGCAAAAAGACGCGACACGTCAGCGTGTGGAACGTGGTGGCCGACCGAAGCGTAGCAAGGCGTTGGACCTCATCCCCGATGTGCGCGACGGGCTGACCCGGCTAGAGCGCGTGATCCTCTACCAGCTTCACGAGGCCCAGAAGGAATTCGGCGAGCGCGCTGTGCCGACGGCACTGCTCTACGGGCGCGTGGTCGAGCACGTGAACGTGGGTCAAGACGAGTTTCAAGCGGTGCTGGCGCATCTCTGCGGCCACACACTCGCCGAGTAGCCTTCGGCTCTCGGCAGGGGCGTGCCGTGACCGGCCTACCCTGGGACGCGTCTTGGGGTAGAGTTCGCGCCGCCTGCGAAGGACCGAGCCATGCAATACCAGTGCGTACAATGCGACGAGCGTTTCACTCTCTCCGGCGATGACGACAAGCCGCGCTGTCCGAAGTGTCTGCGTCAGCACGGTCTGCGCAAGCTGGAAGAAAGCCCAGCGGCGGGTGGTCGTTCGCTCCTCTTGCCGATCCTGCTTGTGCTCGGCGTGCTCGGCGCGGGTGCGGGAGGTTTCTTCTTCTGGCAGCAGCATGCGGAGCGCGCTACCGGACCGCTCGGCCTTTCGCCGATCGCCAGTGATGAGCTGCGCGAGCGTGCGCGAATTCTGAGTGGTGTCGATGTCGCTGAGCGGGCCGAGTGGCTCAGCGCGGATGCTGCGGTGGAGGCCTTCGCCGAGCACGCGACGCAGGGTAAGAATGGAAACGCGCAGAAGGCTGGCGCGATCGTGGCGGCGTTCGGCGCGCGAGCCGCCAAGCAAGCTTTCGTGCCCTGGCCACGCACCGAAGCGCGCGAGGGCGCACCGCTTGGCGCGCGCGCGTTGCTGCAGGCGCTGAGCAAAGATGGCGGGCGAGCACAGCTCTATCCACTGGAAGTCGCCGCGCTGGCCGCAGCTGGGTTGCGCAGCCTCGGCGTGCCGGCGTTGATCGCAGAGATCCACCGCTACGAAGGCGAGCGTGCGCCGCTCGATCCGTCCGGACGTTTTGGCTACTACGGCATCGCTCTGCCAGCGGTGGGTGGTGCAGCAGCTCTCGTGTATGACCCTTACGGTGGGCGGACGCAGGCACCGCGCACCGGCGATTTCACGGTGTTGAACGACGTGCAGGCGCTGGGCGCGTACCTTGGGCTCTGGGCCATGCATCGCCTGGGGAACGCCAGCGATTCGCAGGGCGCGCTCGCCGACGCGGATGCAGCCGCCAAGCTCTCTCCGAGCTCGGCTGCGGTGCGTGGGGTGCGGGCCGCAGTGCTCCTGGCCAGTGGTGGCACCGACGACGGCATCCGCGAGCTCGAAGCCGCGGGGCAGCTGCGCCCGGATGGCGTTCGCCACAACAACCTCGCAATGCTCTCGCTCGCCAAGGGTGATGCCGAACGTGCGCTGAAGGAGATCTCGCTTTCGCTCTCCGAGTTTCCCGACTACGCCGCCGCGCATCTCACGCTGGCCAGCGTGCACTTGGCGCGCATGGAGCGTGATCTCGCGACCGCTGAGTTGCAGAAGGCAGAGAGCCTGGAACCGCAGCTTCCAGCGCTGCCCCTTGCGTGGGCGGAGCTCTACGCCAGCGCGGGCGAGCTCCCGCAAGCGTTGGCCAAGGCCGAAGAAGGTGTGCGTCTGCGACCGAAGGCCGCCGAGACGCATCTGGTCTTGGCGCGGGTGCAGCGCCAAGCCGGTCGCTACGACGACATGCGTCGCGAGGCCAAGCGAGTGCTCGAGCTAGCGCCGGTTGCCGACCAGGAACGCACCAAGAGCTTGCTGCGCGCGCTGCTCGGGCCGACCGCGCTGGAAGAGCCTTCTGCCGCTGCTGAGCCGAGTCCCGCGCCAGCGGCCACGGACCTCGCGCTTTCGCAGGGCCAGCAGGCTGCTCGGCCTGGTGCACCGGGTGCTGCAGCGACCGATGCACCACCGTCTGGGGCCTTGCAACTGGGTTCGGGCACGCCGAAACTGCATCTCGGCGGCACAGGTCAGCGATTGAAGCTGGACCTCTCGCATTGAGGTTGGCCGTGCACCAGCAGGCGCCGTGCCTGTTTCTCCTGGGAGGCGAAGGTGGGCAAGACGCACGTTACGACGGCCGGAGGCACTTCGCTCGCGGACGACGAAGCCGCCCTCAAGGCAGGCAAAGGCGGCATGCTGGCCGGCCTGGTGCTGGTGGTGGTGGCTGCGTTGGTTGGCCTGTGGCTGCTGATGAGCGGCGGGGATCAGCAGCGCGTGTATGGGGAGCTCGGCAGGAAGATCAATGGCCTCGGCGAGGCGCACTTCGACCAGTTTTGGGGCTGTGCGCTGCCCGGCGCGAATCTGAAAGATATCCGCACCAACACCGATCTGATCACGCAAGTCGACGGCCGAGCCGCCCAGGGAAGGTCCGCCTATGCCGTGCACGTGCGCGACCGGTGTTTGCCGAAGCTCGGCGACATCGAGCCGCAGCTGGACACGCTGATCATTCCGGACGACCTCAAGGCGGACATCGAGCACATGAAGGAAGCGGCGAGCAAGCTGCGCAGTGCGTGGAGCGCGCTGGTTTCCTTCATGGACAACCCCGAACAGAAATACGATGCGTCCTCGGCGCACGTGTATCTCGACAAGATCGCGCGCGGCTGGTTCGATTTCAAACAAGCCCAAGGCGCAA
>JADGRG010000480.1 GCA_017881145.1 Sandaracinaceae bacterium
ATAACTTTGGCCAGGCTGGTCGTACCGGCGCTGACCACATAGACTTCTGGCCATGGCGGAGGAGAAACACAGCCTGCTCGACGAAGAGGGCGTCACCATCGTCAAGCTTCCGGAGCCTCCATCGGGGCATCGCCACGTCAGCAGCAAGGCCTCGGTTGGGTTCGCAGCCAAGGCGGCTGGCGATGAATCCACTGCGCTGGTCGATGCCAGTGGCCTGCCGCCCGACGCCGCGCACGACGAAAGCCGCTACACCGAGCGCGAGCTGCTCGGCGAAGGCGGCATGGGGAAGATCTTCCTGCAGCACGACGGGCGCATCGGCCGCGACATCGCGATGAAGGTCTTGCGCACGCGCTACGCGAAACAGGCGGACACACTCGCTCGCTTCGTGCGCGAAGCTCGCATCCAAGGTCAGCTGGAACATCCGTCCATCGTTCCGGTCTACGACCTGATGCGCAGGCCGAACGGCGATGTCTGCTTCACCATGAAGCGCGTTCGCGGCAAGACCATCGAGCAAATCGTCGATGGGCTCTCGCGCAAGGACAAGCACTTCATCGACACCTACCCACGTCGTAAGCTGCTGCGCAACTTCGCTGCGGCTTGCTTGGCCGTCGACTTCGCGCACACGCGCGGCGTGCTGCACCGTGATCTCAAGCCGAGCAACATCATGATCGGTGATTACGGCGAGATCTACGTGCTCGACTGGGGCCTATCGAAGGTGGCAGGGCTGCCCGACATCCCCGTGCACAAGGACAAAGAGCAGCCCGTGGCGCTGCCCGATGACGCCGGAGCACGCACCATGGATGGCGCGGTCCTGGGCACGCCGGGCTATATGTCGCCCGAGCAAGCGCGCGGCGAAACCGGCGGCCTCGATGCGCGCTCGGACATCTACTCGCTCGGCGCGATCCTCTACGAGATGCTCGCGCTGCAGCCGCTGCACAGCCGTGGCAGCGTCTCGGGGATGATGAACTCCACGGTGCGCGGGACCGACGGCCGGCCCTCGTTCCGCTCGCCACAGCGCAGCATTCCTTCGGAGCTCGACGCCATCAGCGTCAAAGCCACCCAGTTGGAGCGCGACCACCGCTTCACCTCGGCGCGCGAGCTACACGACGCCATCGAGCGTTACCTCGACGGTGAGCAGGACATGAAGCTGATGCGCGAGATGGCGCAGGCCCATGCGCGTGCCGCCGAAGTCGCCGCTGAATACGCGCTGGCTGGTGGGCCGAACGCGCGCGAGGAACGTGTGCGCGCGCTGCGCGAGGTGGGCCGAGCTCTGGCGCTCGATCCTTCGCACACCGAAGCGCAACGCGTGCTGCTCAAGCTCTTGGCGGAGCCTCCCAACGAGCTCCCCGACGAGGAGCGCCTGGAGGTGCTCGAAAACGACGCCGACGCCGGTCGGGTCACCACCAGCATCAACGGCTACTACCACCTCTCTTTCGTGATCACGACGTTGCTCGTGCTCTGGATGGGTGTGCGCTCCTGGATCGCGCTCTCGCTCTACGCGGTGGTCAGCGCAGCCACCGCCACCATCGCCTTCATGAGCGCGAGGGGCAGGCTCTCACCAAGCTATCGACTCTTTGCCAACGTGATCTCCGGCACGCTCGCCATCGGCTTCATGAGCACGATGTTCGGGCCGCTCTTCCTGATTCCAGGGCTCGCCGCCATGAGCACCATGGCGTCGTCGTTCAACACCTCGTCGCGCGGCGCGCGCGCGCTGGTCATCTCGATCGGCGTGTTGGCGGTGCTGGTGCCGCTCTTGTTGGAGGGCATCGGCCTGCTGCCGCCTTCGTATCGCTTCAGCAATGGCGAGCTGGTGATCGTGCCGCGGATGCACAACTTCCCGCCCACCGCGACCATCGTCTTCCTCTCCTACATCGGCCTCGGTCACATCATCAGCATCTCAGTGCTGATGGGCCGGCTGCACGAATCTAGAATCGCCGCTCTACATCGCCTGCACCTGCACACCTGGCAGCTCAAGCAGCTCGTCTCTGACGAGACGAATAACGGATAGATAGCCGAGCCGCGAAGCCGGTCGCCGAGCATTCGGCGAAGGTCCCTTTTCTCGGCGCAGACAAGCATGCGATGGGGCTGCCATGTTGGGGTGGGTCCTCGCACGCTTTCGGCCACGTCTTGTCGAGCCGGTCCCGGCGGACGAACGTCCCGCCTGGGTCGGTGAGCTTCTGGAAGCGATTCAGAAGCAGAGCCGTGCCACCGCCAAGCAGAGCGCAAAGCTCGAAGGCACGCTGGGCGAGAGCCTTGCCATGCTGCGAAGCCTGGGTGAGGCGTTGGCACGGCAGGCCACGCCCGCAAGTCCGGCCGATGCGCTGCAGACCGCGCGGCAACACGCGCTGCTCTTCGACGCGCTGGATGGGCTCGACCAGGCGATCCGACTTGCCAGCGAGCCACATCTTGCCGCTGGTCTCGAGCGGATCGCCGAGCGCATCACGAGCTTCTGCGCGCACGCCGGCTTCCGCCGCATGCCTGGACAGGGAGCGCCTCCGGATGCGCGCGTGATGCGGGTGGTGGGCTCGGAGCCGGACGCCGCGGTGGCGCCCGGGCATGTGAGTAGGGTAGTGCGCGCGGCGATTCTGCGTGGAGCAGAGCTGGTGCGCGAAGGTGAAGTGGTAGTTGCAGCCGCGGAGACAACGCATGAGCACATGGGGCATTGATCTAGGCACGACGAACTCTTGCATCAGCCGCCTCTTGGCGGGCAAACCGACCGCGGTTCCTGTCGGCGGCGAGGTGATCGTGCCCTCGGTGGTGCTCTTCGACCGGGACCGCGTGGTGGTTGGCCGAGAGGCGCGCAACCTGGAGTTGTCCATGCCCGAGCGCTGTGTCCGCTCGGTGAAGCGCAGGATGGGGCGCGGCCCGGGCTATACGATCGCAGGCCGCACGATCTCGCCGGAGGAGGTCTCGGCCGAGATCCTGCGAGCGCTCAAGCAAGGTGCCGAGCAGACGACGGGTGAAGAGGTTCGCGACGTCGTGATCACCGTCCCAGCCTACTTTGACGACGCCCAGCGACGCGCCACGCTGCGCGCGTGCGCGTGATCCGCGCGCAGCTTTCGGAACGCGACCTGCTCTTGCGCGCTCGCGACGCGGCGCAAGCAGCGCTCGAAGTGGCGCGTTTCGTCGCGAGCCTGGCCACCGACGCCGGGGCACCCGCAGAGCTCGAATCGGTGGTGGCAGTGGCCCTGCGCGCCGTCGCGCGCTCGCTCGGCAGCGGCACAGTGACCGCCGGCAACCTCGATTCCCTGGCCGTGGTGGTCGCTGCGGCGCGACCCTACGCATCGCTCCGGCCGCTTGTGGCGACTGCGGTGCTCGGGGTGGATCTCTCTGCCGCCTCGGAGGTGGCGCTGCGCGAGCTCCTGCGTTTGGCACTGGCGGCGGACCCGAGTGCGACCACGGCTTCTAGCCGCGGCCATCGAGTGGCACGTGGCTGACTCGAAAGCAGAAGGCGCCGGTCGCACTACGCCGCCGTGGATGGTGAGCGCGGTGGAGAGCGCACTCGCGGCACCCACCGAACTGGTCCGCGCCTTGCGTCTTGCGCGCGACGCTGCTCTATCCAAGCGTGCGCGGAACAATCCCTGTGCTGAGCCTGTGCACGCACTGCTCGAGATCCTGCCCGTCAAGCTCGCAGTGGCTACCGTCGAGGGCATCTGGGACCACGCCGACGGGAGTCTGCGGGCCGTGCTGGCAGAGCAAAGCGCTGTGGTGGTGGATCGGATGCACGAGCATCGCGCTGGCGACACGGTGAGTCTCGAGACGATGGCGCAGGCGCTGGCAGAGATGACCCCGGGCATGCCCGGTCCGTCGCTGCGGGAGGTTCGCAAGCTGATGCAGACCTCGCTGGGCCGGCGCATCGCAGAGGACCTCGCCGAAGAATCCGGAGCCAAGGCCGTGCTGCCCGCATCGATGGAGCGGGAGTTCTGGGCACTGGCGAGGCGTAGTGCGCCCTACGACGTCACAGTCCTGGAACGCGCCCTCACGCTAGGCACTGAGCGCGCTGAAGCGCAACGGCTGCTCCGTGAGCACCTGACCCACCGGCCGACGTTCCATGCGAGGCTCAGTGCACTGCGCGATGCGGTGCTGGCGGAGTGCTCGGCCGTCGCGTCGGCGATCGAGGAGCACTTCTGCGACGACATCACGCCGACCGCGATGGACGCCGCGCGCGTGCTCACGGCGCTGGATAAGAGTGGAGTGCCACGACGTCTGCGCGACGCGCTGGCGCGCGAGCTGCTGCTTGCCGTGGAGCGCGAGCCCGAGCAAGCCGCGACGCCAGAGGTTGCCCGCGCGCTCAAAGTGGCACGGCGCCGCATCAAGCCACGCAACGCCAAGCAGGATAAGCCTCCCAAGCTCAAGAAAGAAAAGCCGCCAGCCAAGCGGCGAAAGACCAAGATTGCGCGCACTCCGGACCAAGCTGGCACCGTCGCGTCGACCGAGGCTGCGCAGCTCGAGCTGGTCGCCGCAGGCGAGGAGGAGCGCCGTGCACGAGGATGATCCCTTCGACGCGCTCGGCATCAGCCCGACGCTGGACCGTGCCGCCATCAAAGCGGCCTACGTCGCTGCGGTGCGCCAAAGCCCGCCGCATGTCGACGAGCAGGCTTTCCGTCTGGTGCGCGCGGCGTATGAGAGTCTCTGCGATGCTGCGGCGGTGTCGCGTGCCTGGCTGCAGGCACCGCTCGACGTCGAGCGCGAGCTGGCGCGCTGGAACGCGACGTTCGCACGCCGGGTCGAGGCCGCCTGCGCCACCCAACGCGCCCGGGAAGATCGCGCCCACAGCGTAGAGCGGCTGATCGAGCATTGCACCCGCATCCGGATCAGGTAGTTGACATACGCGCCGAGCAGCCTGCGGCTCTCGGCGTGGTGACATACACGCCGAGCAGCCTGCGGCTCCCCGTACGTCGTCTTCTTCGTCCACGACGAAGCCCGGGTACACGTGCTGGCGATAGCCCACCGTCCTTCCCGCCTCCCTGTTTCATTTCCGAAGCCGCGACCTCACGATCGCCCTGCCATCGCGATGGGTGCCGCTTGACACGGCGGTGGGGAAATTCGACGTTCATATCAGGTTGGTGCCGAATCGGACGGGTCGCAGCGCGCTTTCGGGAGATGCCAAGAGAGATCGATGCGCAGCGCGCAGCTCAAGACAACGCCGTGCTGGACATTGTTCGCCTTGGCCAGCGCGCTCAGC
>JADGRG010000749.1 GCA_017881145.1 Sandaracinaceae bacterium
AGGACGGCTTCATTCTGCCCTTCAAGAACGGACACGTCTTCGTCGACGAGCCGGTCGACCCAAGCCGCGGACCACTCGACTACACCACCAGCTTGCGTTCCGATCTGCGCATGATGGGCATGTACTCACACATACGCGACGGCCGCCTGGACTGGCACTACCAGCCCACCGCACACGGCATGGAGCTGCGTGGCCGGATGACTCACGTGCCCACGGTCACGGTGGACGGCGCAGCGCTCGGCATCATCCCAGCGAGCCTTTTAGACGCATTCATTCCTGGCGACCTTCACAGCCTGATTCGCGAGTTTCTCGCCACCGCATGCAAAGGCAACGATGGTCGCGGCATCGCGCTGACCGCTCGTTTCGATCAACGCCCCAGCGGTGCCGCCACCGTCGACGCCTCGCTCGGCTTCGAAGCGCTCAACAACTTCTTGGTCAAGCTCGGCGTCGGTTTCTTCAACGACCGCGTGATGCCCAACCGTGACGTGAGCGCGGACGTGGGGCGCTTGATGCTCGACGCGCAAGCGGCGTTCTCGGCAGACCTGGAACGCTACGCACGGTCGCGCTAAAGCAGACTGGCAACGGCCATGCATCGCTTCGCTTATCGGTTCGTCAGCGAGTAGGCGACCGGCACGATGACCAGCGTGAGCAAGGTCGAGGTGAGTAAGCCCCCGATGACGCAGATCGCCATCGGAGCGCGGACTTCGCCGCCTTCGCTCCATGCCAGTGCCACCGGCAACATGCCAAACACCATCGCAGCCGTGGTCATCAGGATCGGGCGCAAGCGCGCCTCGCCAGCTTCTATCAACGCCTGCTTCACGCTCTTGCCTTCAGCGCGCCTGTGATTCGCGAAGTCCACGAGCAAGATGGCGTTCTTGGTGACCAAGCCCATCAGCATGACGACACCGATCATCACCAGGATGCTGAGCGTCTTGCCCGTGAGGTAGAGCCCGCCGAACGCGCCGATCACCGAGAGCGGCAGCGAGAGCATGATGTTGAGCGGCTGCATGAAGCTGTCGAAGAGCGAGGCCAGGATCATGTACACCATCGCCACCGCAAGGAAGAGCGAGATGCCCATGGACTTGGCACTCTCGTTCATGACGTCGGCCATGCCGACGAAGCCGGTGACCAAGTGGGCGGGCACGATGCGAGCCGCGGCTTCTCTTACGAGCTTGCTGGCTTCCCCGAGCGCCATGCCTTGCAGGCCTGCGAGCACGGTGATCTGTCGTTGGCGGGCCTGCCGCTCGATCTGGCTGTGACCTTTGCCGTGGGTGATGGTAACGATGTTGCTGAGATCGACCGGCGCCCCGCTCAGCGACCGTACTTGCAGGTTGCCGAGCGAGCTCAGCTTGGCTTTGTCGGCATCGGGGAGCTGCACCGTGATGTCGTAGACGTCGATGCCGTCTTTGATTTCGCTGACGCTGTCACCAGCGAGCAGGCCGCGCACGGTGGTTGCGACGCTAACTACCGGCACCCCGAGTTGGTCCGCGGCGTCGCGATTGACCTCGAAGTTCAGCTCCGGCTTGCCGCCGCGGTACGTGGTGTCGAGGTCGACCAAGCCTTGGATTTTGGCGAGCTCGACCACCAGTTTGTCGCTGACCTGCGCCAGCTCGTCCAGGTCGCCGCCGCGGATGTAGAACTGGATCGGCTGCGCCCGGAAGGTATTCCCGCCGACGATTTCGATCTTCTGCACGGTGATCTTTGCACCGGGCGTCTTGCCGAAGCGCCCGCGTACCCAGCCCATCAGCTCTTCCTGGCTATAGCCGCGCTCGCGGGCCGGCGAGAGCGAGACCTGCACCTGCGCTTGATTGCTCTGTGGCCGGCCGCCGCCGCCGACGGTGGTGAAGGTGTGATCGATGCCGGCAACCTGCGTTCGCAAGTCTGCCGCGACCTTCTCCACGAACGCGCTCGTCGTCGCGACCGAGTTGCCGGCGGGCAGCTCGACGTTCACGATGAACTGGGCGCGATCCTCTGGCGGCAAGAAGTCGGCCTTCACGTTCAGCACGGCGAGAACTGAAAGTCCGAGCGCCAGAATGACGAACACGCAGCTCAGTGCGCGATGCTCGAGCGCCCAGGCGATGATGCGCCCGTAGCTCCGATCGACGCTTAGCAACACGCGCTCGATGCCTTGATAGACACGGCCATGTCGCTCGTGTTTCGCATGCAGAAAGCGCGAGCTCAGCATGGGCGTGAGCGTCACCGACACCAGCATCGACACACCCACGGCGACCGAGACCGTGATGCCGAACTGGTACATGAAGCGCCCCACGATGCCGTGCATGAACGCGATCGGCACGAACACCGCCACGATCGACGAGGTGGTCGCCAGCACGGCCAGGAAGATCTGCGCCGTACCGTTGGATGCGGCAAGCTTCGGAGGCTCACCTTTGTCGAGGTGTCGATGGATGTTCTCGATCACCACGATGGCATCGTCGATCAGGATGCCGACCGAGATCGACAGGCCGAGCGTGGTGAGGTGGTTGAAGCTGAAGCCGAGCCAGCGCATCACAGCGAAAGTCGAGATGACGCTGGTGGGCAGCGCGAGCGCACTGATCAGGGTGGCTCGCCAGTCGCGCAGGAAGAGCAGAATGATCGCCACCGCCAGCGCGGAACCGGTGAGCAGGTCGCGCTGCACGTCATGGATGGCACGCTCGATGTAGGTGGCGTTGTCGGTGGGAATGGCGATGGTCGCGCCCTTCTTCGCCAAGAGCGGTCGCAGCTCGTCGACAACCTTGTGCACGTCATGCGCGATGGCCACCGTGTTCGAGCCCGACTGCTTACGAATGACGAGGCCGATCGCCGGCTTGCCGTCGAGGAAGGTCGCAGAGCGCTTTCGCTCCACGCCGTCGGTCACGCTGGCAACGTCGCTGATGTGCACGTCCGGGTAGAGCGCGTTCGGCAAGAGGATCTGGCCGACCTCGGCCGCGCTCTTGACCTCTCCGAGGGTCTTGATCGCGAGCTCGTGGTTGCCGCGCTCCAGCTTTCCCGCCGGCATGGAAAGGTTCTGCGAGCGGATCGCGCTGCCGATGTCGTC
Source organism: Sandaracinaceae bacterium (assembly GCA_017881145.1). Lineage (GTDB taxonomy): Bacteria > Myxococcota_A > Polyangia > Polyangiales > JAFGIB01 > JADGRF01. Next base: position 3,035 of record JADGRG010000749.1, read on the forward strand.
GACGGTTAGGCCGAGCCCGACGAGCTTGCTCGCGTCGATCGAGACGCGGATCTCGCGCTCACTGCCGCCGAGCAGGTCGACGCCTCCCACGCCAGTCACGCGCTGCACACGCTCGCGCACGACCTTGTCCGCCAGCTTCGTCAGCTCGCGCGGGCTCACGTTGCCGCCGAGCGCGATGCTCATGATCGGCTCGGAGCCCACGTCGAATTTGCGAATGATCGGTGGCTGCGTACCGCGCGGCAGCCGGCCCATGACCGCCGCAATCCGATCGCGTACGTCCTGCATCGCACTGTCGACAGCGACCTCGAGCTGGAACTCCACGGTGATCCGGCTCACACCCTCCATGTTGGTGGAGTGCAGAGCCTTGATTCCGGCGAGCGAGTTGATGGCTTCTTCGATCGGATCCGAGACCTTGGTTTCCATGGTCTCCGGGTCACCGCCCGGATACAGCACGGTTACGGTGATCACCGGGAAGTCGACATCCGGATAGAGGTCGACGCCGAGGCGCGGATAGCTCAGCACCCCGAATACGACCGGCACCATGACGAGCATCACGGCAAACACCGGCCGCTTGATGAAGATGTCCGCGATTCTCATGCTGCGCTTTCGGGCTCCACCGGCCCGCGTCCAGCGCCGGGATCCGCCTCGGCCAAGCCGAGCGCGCGTAACTGGATCCACTGCATGGGCCGCGAGTGGATCATCGATTCGGTCAGCGAGTACGCGACCGGCACGACCACCAGCGTGAGCAGCATCGAGGTCAAGAGCCCACCGATAACGCAGATCGCCATCGGTGCGCGGACCTCACCGCCTTCGCTCCAGGCCATCGCAACCGGTAGCATGCCGAACACCATCGCCGCGGTGGTCATCAGGATCGGGCGCAGGCGCGCGATGCCGGCGTCGATCAGCGCCGCTCGCAGCCCGCTGCCATCGGCACGCAACTGGTTGGCGAAGTCGACGAGCAGGATCGCGTTCTTGGTGACCAACCCCATCAGCATGATCACGCCGATCATCGAGAAGATGTTGAGCGTCTGGCCGGCTGCATAGAGCGCGCCGAAGGCACCAACCAGCGAAAACGGCAACGAGAGCATGATGGTCAGTGGTTGGACGAAGCTGTCGAACTGCGCCGCCAAGATCATGTAGACGAAGATCACCGCCAGCAGCAGCGACATGCCCATCGCTCCGAAGCTCTCTTGCATCGTGTCGGCCATCCCGATGAAGCCGGTGACGAGCGTTCCCGGAACCACCCGCTTGGCCGCGGCGGAGACCAGCTTGGTCGCTTCACCGAGCGTCAAGCCTTCGAGGCCGGCAAGCACCGTGATCTGGCGCTGGCGCGACTCACGTTCGATCTGGCTCGGGCCGTGGCCGTGGCGGATGTGCACGATGTTGCTCAAGTCTACCGGCATGCCATTTGCCGAGCGCACCTGCATATTGGCCAGTGACTCCACCTTCATGCGATCGGCATCGGAGAGCTGGACGACGATGTCGTAGAGGTCGACCCCGTCCTTGATCTCGCTGACTGGGCTGCCGGCCATCAGAATGCGAACCGTGCTAGCAACCGCGGCGACCGAGACACCCATGCTGGCGGCGGCTTGGCGATCGATGGAGATCGCTAGCTCGGGCTTTCCTCCGCGGTAGGTGGTGTCGAGGTCGACGAAACCTCTGGTCTTGGCAAGCTCGGCTTTGAGCGCATCGGTGGCGCGCACCAGCTCGTCCATGTCGGCACCGCGAACGAAGAACTGGATCGGCTGCGCGCGCGACGCCTGGCCACCCATCGGCGCGATCGACTGCACCGTAACGTTGGCGTTGCGCACGCTGCGCAAGCGTTGCCGCAGCCACGCCATCAGCTCAGCCTGACTAAATGAGCGCTGCTTGCTCGGCACCAGCGTTAGCTGGATCTGTCCCAAGTTGGCGTGGCCCTGCACGCCGGCACCCACCGTCGCGAAGGTGTGCTCGACCCCCGGGATGCTCTTGCGCAGATCAGCTGAGACGGCTTCGGTGACGGAGGTCGTCGCCGCCAGCGACGCGCCAGCGGGCAACTCGACCTGCAAGTTGAGCTGGGCGCGATCCTCGTCTGGCATGTACTCCGTGCGCACGTGCGTCACCGCCAAGAGCGAACCCGCCAGAGCAAGCACCGCCAACCCGAGCGTCGTGATGCGGTGGCCGAGCGCCCAGCCCACGATGCGGCCATAGCCGCGATCGAGCGCCCGCAACGTAGCCTCGATCATCCGACCGGGCAGCCCAGCCAACCCCGAACGGCCCGCGTGTGCGGCACGCAGGAAGCGCGAGCTGAGCATTGGCGTCAGCGTGAAGGACACCAGCATCGACAGCGCGACGGCGACCGAGACGGTGATCCCGAACTGGTAGAAGAAGCGCCCGACGATGCCCCGCATGGTCGCGACCGGCACGAAGACCGCGAGGATCGACGAGGTGGTCGCGAGCACGGCCAGGAAGATCTGCGCGGCGCCGTTGGAGGCGGCCTTCTCGGGTGATTCACCACGCTCCAGGTGGCGGTGGATGTTTTCGATCACGACGATGGCGTCGTCGATCAGCACACCAATGGAGAGCGAGAGCGCCAGCATCGTCATGTTGTTGAAGCTGAAGCCGAGCCACTGCATGAAGGCGAAGGTTCCGATCACGCTGGTCGGGATCGCCACCGCGCTGATCAATGTCGCGCGCGGATCACGCAGGAAGACCAGGATGATCGCCGCCGCCAGCAAGCCGCCGAATACCAGATCGAATTGCACGTCCCGGATCGAGCGCGCGATGTAGATCGAATCGTCGGTGGGCACCGCCAGCGTGGCGCCTGCTCGCGCGACGCGCGGCCTGATCTCTTCGAGGGCTTTGCGCACAGCCTGCGCCACGGCCACGGTGTTGGCGCCGGACTGCTTGCGCACCACCAGCGCGATGGCCGCGTGGCCGTCGAGCGAGCTGGTCGAATGAGCGCGCTCCATCGTGTCCAGAACGTTCGCGACGTCGCGG
>JADGRG010000481.1 GCA_017881145.1 Sandaracinaceae bacterium
CTCTGAAGAGCTGTCGAAAAATCGGCGCAGAGCGAGCGCGCCCGCAGAAAAAACCGCAGGAATACTCGCGTATTTCGAGGATTTTTCGACAGCTCTTGAGCCGCGCGTTCAGGTGACGCTCGCTACCTGCGCGACCGCCGCTTGCACGCCCGCGCGATCGCGGCGCTCGTCCTTGGCGAGCCGCCCGTCGGCCATGGTGAGCACCCTGTCACCCTCCGCGGTGATCTTCGGATCATGCGTGACCAGCACCACGGTGCGGCGGTCCGAGGTCGCGCCGCGCAAGAGCCCCAGGATGCTGCGACCGGTCTCGGAGTCGAGGTTGCCGGTGGGCTCATCGGCCAAAAGCACCGGCGGATCCATCATCAAGGCGCGCGCGATCGCCACACGCTGCATCTCACCACCTGAGAGCGCGTCCGGCTTGTGGTGGATGCGCGCCGCCAGCCCCACGCTCGAAAGCAGCTGGGTGGCCCGCTCGTCGGTGGCGCGACCGCGCCGGCCCGCGAGGTTGGCCGGCAACGCCACGTTCTCGCGAGCGGTGAGCGTGGGCAGGAGGTTGAAGAACTGGAAGACGAAGCCGATCTTGTCGCGGCGCAGCAGCGTGCGCGCGTTGTCGTCCATGCCGTAGAGATTCTGCTCTGCGATGTAGATCTGGCCGCTCGATGGATGATCGAGCGCACCCATCAGGTTCAAGAGCGTGCTCTTGCCCGAGCCACTCGCGCCGACGATGGTCACGAACGCACCAGCCTCGATGCTGAAGGAGACCTCGCGCAGGGCGTGCACGGCGGAGGCGCCCTGGCCATAGGTGCGAGAGACGTTTTCGAAGCGGATCATGCAGGTGTGCTCGAAGCCAGCGCCAAAGGCGCCTTGAAGACGACCATGATGTCGGTGTGGCGGTCGAAGAAGTAGCCGAAGAGTGCGAAAAAGAGCGTGGCCGGAGAAAAGAGACGCGCACTCACGCGAGGCGTCTCCGCAACCAGGTCGAAGACGTCGTCGTGAGCGCGCAGGTAGTGCAGCACGAAACGCGGGTTCATGCTGGGCACCAACGTGTTGTTGTACATGGTCGAGTCGTAGCGCGCGACCGTCCAGCCCACTGCCTCACCAGCTTGCAGAAGCGCCCGCGACGAGAGGATGTGCCGGTGGTAGGGCTGGTGCAGCGCGTGCACGTAGTTCTCGTGGTCTTTGAGCGAGAGCGCGCTCGCGTCGGGCGTCCCGATAGAGATCAGCCCGCCCGGCTCGATCATGCCGGCGAACGAGCGCAAGAGCGCGTGTGGATCAGCGACGTGCTCGATCACGTCCTGAGAGATGATGCAAGCATAGCGCTGGCGCAGCACCGCCGGGTCTGAGTAGGCCTCGGCGTAGCGGTCGTAGCCGTGAACTTGCGCAAAGCCCTGCTCTTGTAGGAAACGCACCAGCAAACCCTTGCCGCAGCCGTAGTCGAGCACGCGATGCTCACGACGCAGCCCGGCTGCGGTGAGCCTCTTTAGCAGGTTTCCGTAGACCACGCGCAGCATCCAGTTGAGCTCGGCGGCGAAGACCGGATAGCCACGGTAGTAGCTCTCGAGGTCGACCTCATCGCAGGCGTGGATCGACTCGCACTCGGCGCAGCGCCAGACCCGGAAGCGCTCGCCCTGGAAGCGTCGAAGGTTGCAGCGCACCAAGGCCTCTTCGCAGGCCTCGACACGCTTGGCGCCGCAGATGATGCAAGTGGCTGGAGACTCATCGGACATCGTGCGGCCGGCTTCACCGTAGCCCAGATGGTGCCGGATGCGGAAGCCCTTGGACACCATGTCCCGCCGGTCGAAACAGGGATGCCTGGGGTGCGAGACGCGAGCGAGGCGCACTGGGTTGCGAGGAGCGCGCGCAGCGCACTCTTGTGCGTGAGCACGCACCACAGCAACGTGGTTGGGGTTCGGGGCCCCAACCCCGAACAAAGCGGCGGATCGCGAAGTGGATCGCGCCCCAGGCGCCCTGTTTCACATGTGCTCGAGGGCCGCCGGGGTGAAGGTCGAGTCCGTGAGGTCGTCACGCCGCTCGATAGCGTCGAGGAAGAGGTCGGTCGCGTGCTTGCTGAGCTGGCTCTGCATGCGCGCGTCCACCACCACCGGACGGCCATCGATCTGGCGCACCTTGCGGGTGTAGAGCGTCTTCAGGTGCTTGCCCTGCTTGTCGTAGAAGCGCGTGCGCAGCGCGATGAAGTCGCTCTTGCGCACCCAGGTCACGAACTTGCCGTAGCTCGAGGGCGCGTCCGCACGCAGCGTGGACTCGACCACGTAAACGGGCTCACCAGAAAGGACTTCATCTGGCATCTTCTTGTTGGTCGCGTAGGCCTCGTCGATACGCTGCATGTCGGCGTAGGTGAAGTCGCTACCCATAAAGCTGCCCTCGCGCTCGCGGCCCACGATGCGCCGGGTGCGCTTGAGGCCAGGCAGGTAGACGTACTGTTCGGAGACCTCCTTGTTGCGCTCCAGCATCAGAAACGCCGTACCGGCGATGTCCTGCGGCGCCAGAAAGCGCACCACCGTCTGGAAGAGCCCGCTCTTGCGACGCCCGTAGATGTCCATCACTCGCTCGCGCGTGCCGCCGCTCTCGTCGGTCAAGAGCATGCGGACGTGGGTCCGCGCGCCCTCCCAGGAGAACGCGTCACTGCGAACCACGCGCTTGGCGATCTCGTCGGCCGTGAGCTCTTGCTTCTGCGCAATCGCCGTCACGGCAAGAGAGAGCAAGAGCACCACCGACGCGACACCTCGTGCGAACAACCGCGCGGACGCGGCCGTCGACCTACCCGTCCGCATGTGAGCTCTGCGAGAACGCGGCGACCGGTGAGCCGCCTCTGCGCTGCTCGGAACTACTACGTTCGAATTGCCCATATGACCCACTTCGTGCTCTGACAACGCCATAACTCTCTCGGTGACGCTTGTTCACTCTTGCAGATTCAGCCAAGAACGAGTGCAATAGCTGGTGTAGTTACCATACCTCGGTTGACACCATTCTACACGCGCTGCTAGCAAGCGTTACGGGGAACGGCAGAAGTGAGGCCCGCTCGTGATGAAATTCCCAGCTGACTGGCCTGTGCCGGGGCCGGTCGACCTGACAATCCACGACCTTCCGCACGCCTCTTCCACCACCGAGTGGTGGTACATGAACGGGCATTGCGTAACCGAGGACTCGAGACGCTACTCGTTCTTCGCAGCCTTCTTCCGGAAGGTGAAGGGCAAGGATCCGAAGAGCCACGAGAAGCTCTACGCGCATTCGCTCACCTGGGCGATCTGCGACGTCGACGGGGAAACCTTTCCGCACGTCTCACGCGTCGACGACAAAGCCGCCGAAGAAGGCATGAAGCGCATGCGGCGCGGGCTGGGCTCCAAGGACGAGCGCCTGAACCGCGCGCTGCGTGAGATCCTCGAGCGCGGCTCTGTGCCTACGCCGGACCGCATCTTCGGCTCGCGCGTGTTCGTCGCGCAGGAGCGTCTGGAGCTGGATTTCGCGGGGGATTCCTTCCGCAAGAAGAGCGACGGCACCTACACTCTCAAGCTCTTCGACAGGCGTCAGGGCCTGGGCTGCGAGCTGACCTTGGAGCCACAGAAGCCTCCGACCCGCCATGGCGAAGACGGCGTGGTGCGCGGCTCCGACGACGAGTCGATGTTCTACTACTTCATCCCGCGCAACCGGGTGACCGGGACCATCACGCATCGTGGTCTCGAGACCGAGGTCAAGCAGGGCCAGGGCTGGTACGACCACGAGTTCGGCGTCGGCGAGAGCGAAGACGTCGACGACGAAGCCGAAGCGCGCATGGAGCCCGAAGCGAAGCAGCGCGTGCAAGCCGCGCGCCGCAAGCGCATCGACGAACGCCAGGTCGGCTGGAATTGGGTGTCCGCGCAGCTCGATGACGGCACCGAATTCAGCGTGTATCCCGAGCTCTACACGCATACCGGCAAGAGCGCCGGCAACCACACCATCACCATCGGCGAAAAGGGCGAGCGCGAGCACCATGACGGCGCGCAGCTCGAAGAGCTGGAGATCTGGCGCAGTACGCAGACCTTCTTCGAATATCCGACACGCTGGCGCCTGCAGGTGCCCAGTGCCGGCATCGACGTCGAAGTCACGGCCGCGTTCGACGACCAAGAATTCATCACGCTGATCTCGAAGCCTTCGTTCTGGGAAGGCCGCGTCGAGATCAAAGGCACGCGCAAGGGCGAGCCGGTCACGGGCCTCGGCTACGTGGAGCGCAGTGGCTTTGCGCCCTTCGACGACCTGGACGGTTTCTTCGACCAGGTCGGCAAGACGGTGCGCAGCTCAGTGGATCGAGTCATCCCCAAGCACCCGACCTACCAGCAAGCTCGCGACCTGCTCACCTCGAAAGAAAAAGAACATTACATGGAGGGTGTCGACATCGAGCAATACGCTCGCACGCACATCCATCCGATCCGCGA
>JADGRG010000482.1 GCA_017881145.1 Sandaracinaceae bacterium
CCAGGTGTGCGTACAAGGCAACTGCAGAAACTTCTTCACCTCACCTTCGTGCAACAGCTGTCCGTGCGATGCGTGCGGAGCCGGTAGGGCATGCTGCACCTATCCGGGAGGCACGGACATCATCATCTGCACCAGCGGCAACACCTGCCCGAAGTGACGGCGAGCTGGCCTAGGTGCTGACCTAGGCCAGCGGCACGATCGAGCCCTACGCGGTGGGCGGCGACCACTGCGGCGGGCTCGACTCGTCGCACCGCGGCGGTGCCGCGTGACCTGATCGACGTGCGCTCTGCGTACGTGGGCGGCGGCGCGGCAGGCACCCTATACTGCCGCCGTGTCTCAGAAGATCGCGATGATGCAGACCACGGACCCCGCCGAGCGAGCGCGCTTGCGGGACTTTCTCTGCGCACCGTACTCTCTGTGTGCCGGCGGTCACGGCATGCCAGCCAGTGCAGGCGGGAGAACGCGGGATGGGTCGGGCGCTCTTGGGATGTTGGGTCGTGCTGCTCGCTGCATGTGGCGCAAGTCGCGCTGCATCCGCAGAGCGCACCTCGCTCTCACCGCCGGACCATCTGCAGGCTGCCCAGTACTCGGCCGCTGTGGATCGCTATCAACGCGCGTGTGATGGCGGCAGCGCACAAGCCTGCGGCTATCTCGGCTTCATGTACGACAACGGTCGTGGCGTTGCGCAGGACGTTGGCTTGGCGGTCACACTATCCGAGCAGGCTTGCGCAGACGGTGGCGCCTACGGCTGCGCTTATCTCGGCTATCTGCACCAGACCGGACGCGGTGTGGCGCAAGATCCAACCCGCGCCGCGGCGCTCTTTCGCAAGGCCTGCGAAGGCGAAGACCCGGCCGGCTGTCTCTTGCTCGGCATCATGTACAAGACAGGTTCGGGCGTGCGACAGGACGCCGAATATGCCGTCCAGCTCTTCCGCAAGGCCTGCGACGAGGGCGAGGGTCTGGGCTGCGCAAGCCTCGGCTATATGTATGCGAACGGCGAAGGCGTGGATCCCGACCGCAGCCGCGCACAAGAGCTCTTCCGCTCGGCCTGCGCGAGCGGCGACACGATCGGCTGCCAGGCCGCGGCCCAGATCGAGCGCCGCCAGCGCGTTCCCTGAGCGCCGCATGCAAGCCGTGCAGCGCTCGAGGGCAAGCGCTCTCTGCGTTGACTTCTTCCAGGCGCACTGGCCGCTGAGCAGCAGCAGTAGCAGCAGCAGGTCCGAACCCTCGGTACATGAGCGTGATCACCGGGCTTTCCCACTCCGATCGAGGCTACGAATCCGATGGCTGCGCCCGAGGGGAGCTTGTCGTAGGCTAGCGCCCACATGCTGCTGACGCGCGAGGAGATGAGTTTTGATTTCGGCGGGGCCAAGCTCGACCCGATGGGGGATCGCGAGATTCTTCGCTTCATGTTCAGCCAGTTTCTCTACGGAGAGGTCACCGGCATTCAGGTGGGACACTGGATCTACGCCGCACCCGATCTGGAGGCAGCACGTTTTCTAGCCAAACAAGCCGTCGAAGAGCTGCAGCACGTCGGCTCTTTCTTGCAGATGATGCACTTGCTGCAGATCGCCCCAGTGCGAGCTCACCCGGTCTTGCGTTTTCTCGCGACCGGCATGATGGGCGACGACTGGGCGGAGCACGTCGCGCTGGAGATGGCCATCGGCGAGGGCTTCGTGCTGACAGCGTTCTACGCGACCATCGCCACGCTCGACCATAACGAATGCGTTACGCTGCTGGAGCGCGCGGCGCGCCAGGAAGAGGGGCACGTCGACTTTGGCGAGCGCCGAACCATGCAGCTGATCGCAACGCGCCCCGCGCTGCGACGACGACTCCTGGCTGCAAGCCTGGTCTGGATGTGGGGCGTAACCCAGCTTGCGCGCCATATCGAGCGGCGACTGCCTAAACACAACCCTGTGTTGCAGCAGCTCCCCGCGTACCTCGCGCATACCCTCCGCTGCTCCGAGCTGCGCCTTTCGCGCCTGGGCTTGCTCCAACGCCCGCTGCTTGAGCTCTCCCTGGCCTTCCGGCTCGCGCTCATGGCCGAGCTTTTCGTCTCCAAGGCAGCACACTCGATCACCGGCTGGTTGACGCGCGTGTTCTCGTTTCTGCCTTTCGTCGGCAGGCCACCACGACTCACCGAGAGCTACTTGCTGGACCCCGCAGTGCAGACACTCAAAAGCGTCGTCGAGCAGAGCCCGAAGAGCGATGGACGTTGAGTGCGGCAGATCGCAGCACCTTCCCACACCTCGGGGAGCTGGGAATCCTGAGTAAACTGGATTTTTCTCTAGACATTAGAACCACGGGCCGTTATGAATTTAGGCGATGGCCCGTCGCCTACAGGCCAAGGAGCTCTTCACCGCCTCAGAGGTGGCGCGCTTCTGCCAGGTCGACCTCAAGACCATCCACAACTGGGCGGACCGCGGCGAGATCCGGCACTTCCGCACGCCCGGCCGGCACCTGCGCTTCCGGCGGGTCGATGTGGTCGACTTTCTGCGCAAGTTTGGCTACCCGGTGCCCGAGGTGCTGCGGCAAGGCAAGCCTGCGGTGCAGATCGTCGATGAAGATCCGGTGCAGCTCGACGCGCTGAAGAAGCTGCTGGGCCAACGCTTCGATGTCACCGGCTTCGTCGATCCGGTCGATGCCTTGATCGCGATCGGCGGCGACCCGCCCGATGTCGTGGTCCTGGATGTCGGCGGCACGAAACTCGATGGTCTTTCCTGCATCGCTCGCCTCAAGGCCGCGGAGACAACCCGCCACGTGCGGGTGGTCGTGTATTCGGCGCGCGAAGACAAACGCGCCCGCGCGCTCGAAGCCGGCGCCTCGGCTTTCGTCACGCGTCCCGATGCGCAGAAGCTGACCGAGACCATCGACGCGCTGATGGGCGCGAGCAGCTGACCGGTGGGCGCGGCTCATGGTCTTTAGAGCTGACACCCGCCAAGAGCCGTGCACGCTGGCAGGCTAGGCCGTGGCGCTCCTTCCACCGGCACCTCGTGGTGAGCTAGAGGCGAAGACCTCAGCCGAAGCGCCACTCGCAGACAAGGCGCGCCTTGGTGTTTGGATTCCATTCGCGGTCATCGCCGCGTGTCTGGTGCCAACCTTATGGTTCGGATTTCTCGCCTGGGATGATCCCGAGCACGTGCTGAACAATCTGGCGGTGCGCCAACCACTGCAGGTACCCCTCCGTGATCTGCTGCTGACACCGAGCCTCGGCTACCCGATACCAGTCACGATCGCCAGCTACGCGCTCAACTTCGCGCTCAGCGGTGCCGCCCCTTGGGCGTTCCACCTGAGCAACGCGCTCCTTCACCTCGGTGTGAGCGGCATGCTTTACCTCTTCGCGAGACGCCTTGGGCTTTCGCGTGCTGCATCCGCGCTCGCGATGACTGTGTTCGCTCTGCATCCGGTCGCAGCCGAGCCGGCAAGCTGGGTCAGCGGGCGCAAGGACGAGTTGGCAGCGCTCTTTGGGTTGTGTGCCGTCTGGCTATCCACCACTAAGCATCGATTCGCCTACGTGGGTTCTCTTACATGTTACGGCCTTGCGCTCCTGAGCAAACCGGTGGCCGCGGGCATCGCCTTGCTCTGCGTGCTGCTACCGATATGGCAGGGCGCCACCCCAACTGCGACCACGCAAAAGCCAGCAGCGGGCGCGTGGGGAGCTGCGGCTTTGCAGCTCGTGCCCTATCTCGTGGTGCTCGTGCCCATCACCTTCGCAGGTTTCGCGGGACAAGCTCGCGTGGGCGCCCTCGAGGAAACGAGCCAGCTGCTCTCGCATCCGCACTTGGTGTGGTACGCGCTCGGCCATCACTTGAGCTTGGTCTTCGGCTGGGAAGTACCCACCGCGAAATATCTGCCTGCGGTATGGCCGCCAGGATTCTCAGCGCGTGTCGATCTGGCACCCCTTCTCCTCGGCGCCCTGGCTGGGCTCAGCGTTTGGAAGCTGCGCGGCGGGCGCGGGCGCGCGGCGGCGATCGGCCTAACCTGGGCCGCACTGACGTACCTGCCAAGCTCCGGGCTCTTCTTCCCTCTCACACGCTTTCTTGCTGACAGCTATGCATATCTACCGCTGCTTGGGCTCGGCGCTTGCGCTGGCGCAGCTCTCGATGCGCTGGTCGAGCACACACGGCCACCGCTAGCGCGCCTGCTCAGGGTGGCGCCTATTGCACTATCGCTTGCGCTTGCGCCGGCATTTCTCGCCTCATCCGCCCGATTCCACGATGACGCGCAACTCTGGCAGCATGCGTTCTCGCGCTTTCCACACCATCCACGCCTTTGCAGGCAATGGGCGAACGGTGTCGCCGCAGTGCGCGGTCCAGCCGCTGGCCTCGAGGTTACTGATCACTGCATCGCGCGCTTCGGAGATGCGCTCTTCGTGAAGAATCGCGGAGTGTTACTTGCAGAAGTCGGCCGTGAAGCGGAAGCCCGCGAATGGTTGACGCGCGCTCTTTCGGAGGCGCCGAATGACGCGACAGCTCGCCGTTATCTCTCCGCCATCGAGCACCGCCTGCCCAAGCGCTGATCGGTCCAGTCCACCCATGGCCGAGTTGTTCGTGCCGAGCAACACCGGCACGAAGAATACCGAAGAGCTCGCCAGGTACTTCGGAGACGAAGTGCGCTAGCCTGGGCGTGAGCTCCTGCCATGCGCGCGCTGACGCTACCCGCCAAGATCCTGAAGACGCGGTTCTATGACCAGCGCCCCTTCATTCTCTCGCATCTGCTGACAGCGCGCTGCAACGCCGACTGCCTGACCTGTCTGTGGAAGAGGCCAGCCGACTCACGCGCGGATGAGCTCTCGACCGAAGAGGTCTGCGCCCTGTACCGACAGGCCGCACAGGCAGGCATTCAGGGCCTCGTGCTCTGGGGTGGCGAGCCGATGGTGCGCACGGATGTGGGCGAGGTACTCCGCGCCGCTGCACGCCTTTCGCTGGAGACAACGCTCATCACCAACGGCTACTTCTTGCATGAGCGCGGACACGAGGTGCTGCCGCACTTGCGTCGCTTGTTGGTCTCGGTCGATGCCATCGGAGAAGCTCACAATCGCATCCGGCGCTGCGCAGGGCTCTTCGAGCGCCTCGAACGCGGTCTGGCGCTGGCTCGTGCCGACTATCCGCAGCTCTCTGTTCTCGTGATGTGCGTGCTCTCACGGCTCAACATCGAGCAAATCGAGCCGGTTGCCCGCTTCGCCAAAGAGCGCGGCCTGCGCGTGGTCTTCCAGGCCATGAACTTCTCCGACTACGGCTTTGCGGGTCGCACCCTGCCCGAGGATGCGGTGCAGATGTCGAGTGAGGAAGAAGCTCGCGTCGCCGGGAAGATCAGGGAACTGGCAGAGCGCGGTTACCCGGTCCAGGACTCCAACGCCTATCTGAACCGTCTCGGACATGGCGCCATGGCGTATCGTTGTCACTACAAGAAGGTCGTGGTTCGCGTCGAGCCCAACGGTGACATCCTGGATTGCACGACCACCGCGGAGCCGCTCGCCAACCTACGCAAGACCGAGGTGCGCGACTTCCTTGCGAGCACTGACTTTCGACGCTTTCTGGTGCGCGCCGAGGCATGCAATCGATGCCGCGATACCGGCGTGATCGAGGTCTCGCATATGTGGGAAGGTCGTGCCGGAGCCTGGCTGAACGCCGTGCGCGGGCTCTACTGAGCCGCGGCTCCGCGCCTGCAGCCATCAGCGGCGTCTGGTCAATCCAAGAGACCGGTCGCGATGTTGATCACGACCGCGATGATCGCGGTGTTGTAGGCAAACGAGAGCACGGCGTGAACCAACACCGCCCGGCGCAGCCCGGAGTTCGACACGGATACGTCGGAGGCCTGGAAGCACATGCCGACCGTGAATGCGAAGTAGGTGAAGTCCAGGTAGTCAGGGTGCGAATCACCAGCAAACACCAGGCCTCCTTCACCGTAGTCGTCATCACGGTAGTAGAGGTGAGCATAGCGCAGCGCATAGGAGAGATGAGTCAGCGCCCACGCACCAGCCACGGCCAGCAAACAGAGCGCAGCAAAGAGACTCTGCACTTGCAAGGGCAGGTGCCGGGCCTGGCGCAACACCACCGCGGCGGCGAAGAGCGAGAACGCGGAGGCCAGGAGCACCATGGCCCATACCACCGTGCGTCCAGGGTCCTCGGCGCTGGCGCGACGGCGTGTGCCTTCGGCATCGTGGCGCATGATGATCCAGAAGCAGAGCGCGCCAACGACGATGGCCGTGCAGTCCCAGCCCGCCACGATGCGCAGGGGCCAGCCAAAGCGCGCAGGCAAGAGCAGCGCGGTGACAGCGCCAACTACGCTTCCGTAGCAGAGCCGGTAGCGAGCTTGCCGCGGATCGCGAGCCGCGAACGCTCTCGCGAACGAAGCCGAGCTCAACGCACCTTCGCCTGCCGTGGGCTCGATTGGCTCGGGGTCTGAGTCGGTCACTTGCGCAACACCGCCCTTGCCTCGACTAGGGCCGCTTCACGCCCGGACGCGGAGCCTTGCGGGCCGGCCTGCGACGCAGGTCCTTCTCCATCTGATCGAGATCGTGTTCCAGCGCGTCGATCTCCGCGTCTCCCTGCAACTTACGCCCCCGTTCAAGCAGCGGTTCAGGTCGGGGGTAGTGCCAGAGGTTGAGCACGAGCGCAGCGGCCAACATCGGCAAACCCGCAAAGAGACTTTGTGCAGCCAGACCCAAGACCAGGCCAACCAGCGCCGCGGCCTCGCTCAGCGCGAGCCCAATCAGTGTGGGTTTCCAAGCCAGTGCGACCAGTCCTGCCAGCCGTTGATCAAGCGGTGGAAGTGCAGCCAAGTGCCGCAGCTCCTCGGGGTCGACCTGGCCTGTGCGTAGATTCGTCGCGAGCGCACGCACTTGCGGTTCCTTGTGCATGTGAGCAGCCACCACACGGTCAGAGAGCAGCCTGCGCGGCAGCACTACCGAGAGCGCAACCAAGGCGCTGGCGACCAGGCGCAGGAAGTACGCCAGAAAGGGTGAGATGTCTCGCGGGAGCACATCCCACGCTGCAAACGCAACCACCATCGCGTACACGCCGATCGATGCGGTCATGGCCAGCCACACGATGGTGAGCACCTCGATCCGCGGACGTATCACCTCGTCGAGGTGAGGCATTGTCATCTGGACCCTCAGAGCCGAAGGAAGAGTCGAAGCCGACGCAGGGTAGCAGTCGGTCGCGAGAGTGAACAGGACCGGCGACGCAAGCGGCAGGCACAACCCTACCTCTGCGAGGTGTCGAAACGTGTGTCTCCCGGCGCACGCTGCTCCACCGCACTCGCGCTCACGTGGGCGCTCGCGAGGCTTTCTCGTCCAGACCCGACATCCCAAAACGCCGTGCCAGCTCCACCTCTAGGTCGCGCAATCGCAGGCCACGACAAAGCAGCCCGACCAGCATGTGGTAGGTGACGTCCGCAGCTTCCGACACGACACGCTCGTCGGTCTCGTCACAAAGCGCGCGGCCGAGCTCATCACCCTCCTCCCGCACCTTGGCAGCGATCTTCGCAGCGCCCTCGCCCAGTAACTTCTTGGTGTAGCTCTTGTCCGCGGGCGCGTGCTTGCGAGCTTGCAGCTCCGTCCAGAGTCGCGGCAACACGGCGCTGGCGTGGGCATGTGCTTCGGTGTTGAGCGCACCGGCCGCTGTGACGCGTTGGAAGAAGCAGGTCTCGCGGTTGCTGTGGCAGGACGGTCCCGCCGGATCCCCCAGGTAGATGAGCGCGTCGCCATCGCAATCAGCCCAGAGCTCGTGCACCGCGATGGAGTGGCCGCTGGTCTCGCCCTTGCGCCAGAGCTGCTTGCGCGAGCGGCTATAGAAGTGCGCGTAGCCCGTGGCGAGCGTGCTTTCCACGGCCTGCCGGTTAGCGTGAGCAAGCATCCGGATCTCGCCCGTCATGCGATCCTGGACCACGACGGTGACGAGGCCGTCCGCATCCCACTTGAGCGACTCGATGTTCATGGCGCGCGAGCATAGCTCGCTACACGCATTGCTCAACCTTCACTCAAGAGCCGTCCAGAAATCGGCGCAGAGCGAGCGCGCCCGCAGAAAAAACCGCAGGAATACTCTCGTATTTCGAGGATTTTTTGGCAGGACGTAAGCCGCTATGAGCCATTTCTGGACAGCTCTTCAGCCGAGCAAAGAGTCTAGCTCGCGTTGCACTCGGTCGACGTCGCAGTTCTTGGCGAGTGCGAGCTCGGTCACGACCAGATTGCGTGCCTGCTCGAGCAGGCGGCGCTCACTGAAGGAGAGCTCCTTTTCGTTCTTCACCCGGTGCAGGTCGCGCAACACCTTGGCGACCTCGAAGGCCGAGCCGCTGGTGAGCATCTCGGTGTATTCGCGGAAGCGCTTGTTCCAGGGCTGGACGGTGACCGCGATCCGCGGGTCCTTGAGGATGTCCATGACCTTCTTGACATCGCGCTTGGAGATGACGTCGCGCAGGCCGGCACGGGAGGCGCCGTCGGTCGGGATCATCAGCTTCATCCCGCTGTCCAGGATCTTCAGGATGTAGAAGTCCTTCTTGCGGCCAGCGATCTCGCGGCTCTCGATGGCGGTGATCTCGGCCACCCCGTGTGCCGGATACACTGCGTTATCGCCAACCTTGAACTGCTGAGACTGAGACACGATGCCTCCTGCCTGTCCGCGGACTCGAGGATCACCCCCCAAGCCCCCACCACTCGCGGTGAACCTGGAGTGCCCCGCCACGTTTGCGGGTCAAATACAGTAGCACTGTTCGCCATCTCCGGCAATGCACCCCTCCGCCACACAGGATCGCACACGCCAGCCCCCAACTCGGAGGCTGGCGATGCAACGCGCTGGTTACGCGACGACATAAGAACGCATGTCGCGTGCCCGGCTCAGCTCAGGCACCGCGTGCCACCAGCAGGGCCGCTAACCTGTTGGTGGCACCGAGCTAAGCCCGTGGCCGTGCTCGCTGGGCTTGTGCCGCCGCGGCGGCTGCGCGCTTGTCGTCGTCGGCTGGCTTGCCGGCATGCTCACCGGACTTGGCGCTGGCTTCGGCCGGCGCGCAGGCTGCGGCCTCCGTGGCTTTGGCACGCGACAGACCATGCTTCTGCAAGAGCTTGTTCTCGATCTCCGCCAAGAGCTTGGGACGCTCCTGCAGATACGTGCGTGCGTTCTCGCGGCCCTGGCCGATGCGCTCGCCGTTGTAGGAGAACCATGCGCCCGACTTCTCGATGACGTTGTCGGTCACCGCCAGATCGATGACGTCGCCGCAGCGGCTGATGCCCTCGCCGTAGAGGATGTCGAACTCGCACTCCGTGAAGGGCGATGCCAGCTTGTTCTTCACGACCTTGACGCGGGTGCGATTGCCGACCGACTGCTCGCCGACCTTGATAGCTCCTACGCGCCGGATGTCCAGGCGCATGCTCGAATAGAACTTGAGCGCGTTGCCGCCGGTGGTGGTTTCGGGTGAGCCGAACATGACGCCGATCTTCATGCGGATCTGATTGATGAACACCAGCGTCACGTTGGAGCGGTGCACATTGCCGGTGAGCTTGCGCAGCGCTTGGCTCATCAGACGGGCTTGCAGACCGACGTGGCTGTCGCCCATCTCACCTTCGATTTCGGCCTTGGGCACGAGCGCGGCGACCGAGTCGACTACGATCATGTCGACTGCACCCGAACGCACTAGCGTGTCGGCGATCTCCAGAGCCTGCTCGCCGTAGTCTGGCTGCGCGACCAGGAGCTCTTCGGTGTTCACGCCGAGCTTCTTCGCGTAGCCCACGTCGAGCGCATGCTCGGCATCGATGAACGCCGCGACGCCGCCCGCCTTCTGACACTCGGCGATCGCATGCAAGGTGAGCGTGGTCTTGCCGCTCGACTCCGGACCGTAGACCTCGATGATGCGGCCCTTCGGATAGCCACCCACGCCGAGCGCCAGATCGAGTGAAATCGACCCACTCGGGGTCACCTCGGTGCGGACGATCTCCTGCGCGCCCAGGCGCATGATCGCACCCTTGCCGTAGGTCTTTTCGA
>JADGRG010000483.1 GCA_017881145.1 Sandaracinaceae bacterium
AGGAAACCTCTGCTACCTGCTCTCCGACCATCGCGACATCCTGGTCGTTCGCAGCGACACGGGCGTGCAGCTGAGTTGCTCGCGGCTCGAAACCGGCAACGTCGAGTGGCTGGAGGCTCGCCCCGAGGGCATCTACTACGGCGCACGCGATGCGCATGTCCTGCGCGCGGCGGACCCCAGCACTGGCGCGGCGTCGGTCAGCGTGCTTCCGGCAGCGAGCCCCGAGCTTCCCGGGCAAACTGGCCCCTACCCTTCGAGCTACGTCGCTGTGCCGGCGCAGCGCTCGGCGCACGGTCGCATCGCGCTGGCAACGCAATTGCTCGTGCGGCCGGATGACGCAAGCACCCAGCGCGGTGAGAGTTACGCTTCCATCTTCTATCGTGCCGTGTTCGCGCATGCAGGCGATGGAACGCTGGCCTGGGCACGCATGCTGCAACAGGATGTTGTACGCTCGCAGGCCACCCGCGCTGGGCTGGTGGTCGCTTCCGAAGATGGTGTACTGCGTCTACTGGACTGGCGGACCGGTCGGCTCTTGCGAAAAGCAGCGCTCGGGGTGTCCATCGAAAGTGCGGATTTGGATGCTGAATCCCTTGCCGCTGAGCCCGGAGAGCCTGATGGCCGTCCGCTGCGAAGCTCGTTGGTTGAAATCGCGATCGACCCCGATGCGCGGCTTTTGCCCGCACGCTTGCTCGCAGTCGACGCGCTGACCGCGCTGCCGGTTGGTGAGGCGAGCCGTGATCTTCTCGATATCTACGCGGCGACAGCCACACCTCCAGCTCTGCGCGACAGGATCAGAGCGGGGCTGGTGACACGCCGCCAAGGCACCGAGTACCTGCTAGACGCCCTGCTCGCGCATCGCGACTTCCTCGAAGATACCCCTCCACCCGCGCTTTCAGCCGTCGTGCCCGCGCTGGTCGCCCAGCACGAGGCGCGCGCCGTCCCGCGCTTGGTGGGCCACCTCTTCTCGCCCGACACAGAGCTTTCCGAGCTGCCAGAGTTGGTCTCCGCGCTCACGCAACTCGGCGACGCCTCGGTGCATGCCGAGCTTGCGCGCTTCCTGCGGCTCTATCACGCCGACACCGCTTTCAGCGCGGACCCGCGTGCGCTGATCGCCGCAGCCTCTGTGTTGATGGAACACGGCGCCTCGGAGCATCAGGCGCTGGTGGGGCGCATCACGGAGAGCCCACGCACCCTGCCCGCGCTGCGCGCTGGGCTCCGGGAGTTGCTCTCGGCAGCCACTGTGCCAGCGGCGACGCAAGAGCTGCCGAGTGCCGCGGCGGCAACCAGCGCTGCGCCTTTGCCGCAGACCTTGAGCGACGCAGCGGTCCACCACACCTTCGCGGAGCATGCCGAGGACCTGCGTCAGTGCATGCTGCCGGAGTTGGCTCGCAGGCCGGAGACGCGCGCCGTACGGCTCTCGCTCATCATCGAACACACCGGCAGCGTGAGCGCCGTTCACGTCAGCCCAGAGGGTCCCGAACTCGACGCCTGTCTGCGCGAGAGCCTACGTAGATACGATTTCCCACACTTCCGCTCCGGTCGGCGCGTGGTCAACTTCATCATTGGTCTACGCGATCAAGTTGCTTCCGCCACTGCTTCCACGGTGGGTTCGTTCGGCGATGCGCGGGAGTTCTGGCGCCTTTCGCAAGCGCGTGCCGAGGCACACGCGCCAATCACGAAGACCGCACCCTTCTGGCAAAATCAGAACGCGCTCTTCGTCTCTGTGGATCCACAGCCTGCGGTCACGGAGCCGGTCGCTACGGCCGCCGGTCAGCCGGATGTGCAGGTGCAAGGGGCGCTGGCGCCGACCAAGAGTGCTGGCAGCCCGTCGACGCCCGAAGCGGCGAACCCGTCCGGCAAGGCAGCCTCGCCAGCGACCGAAGACGCGTGGTGGTTGCCAGTGCAATAGACCGCATTCAGTGCGATGCATCGCTCACTGCGACGAACGCTCGCGCCGTGCGCCCACGGCCTGCGCACGCAACTCACCTTCGGCCCGCAAGAGTGCGCACATGAGCTCAGTCGACGCTCTTCGGACGGCGAGCGGAGCCTGTAGCCCGAAAGTATCCGGATGCACTGTCTGAACCAGGCGTCGTAGCGCACGCCGTGCGTCTCCAGGGACGACGTCGTCGGGTAGATCGAGTAACTCGGCCGCGCTCACGCGCTTGCGCACCTGCCTCTGTTTCCGAACCAACACGCTGTAGCGCGAGCCGCGCGCGTGACTTGGGACGACTGCGGCCAACGCGACCAGAGCCGCCAGCGTGCGTAACGCGCGGGGTGAGCCGGCCGTCACGCTGCAGAGTGCTGAGAGCTGCGCGCCACGATCGAGTAGCGGGAGCATGGCAGCCTCGTCCGGCCAGAGCGCCGCATCGCGCACCAAGCTGCGACCGAGCGCAGAGAGCGTCAGCGACGTGGTGCCGTGTTCATTGATGAGCCGCGCCACTGCAGCTGCACCGGTCTGCCTGCGCAGTGCGGCCAGCACGATGTCGGCCGTGGCCACGGGTTCATGCACCCAGGGGATGCCCATCTCCGCGCGGCCCTCCACGAACTGGTAGTTCTGCTCTTTCCAAGCGAACACGGCGAGCACACGGGCTCGAAGCTGGTCGCGCAGCGCGTTCTCCACCGCCGGTCGACTCGCAATCCCAGCCCGCACCAGCCACTCGCCGACCGGATGTTCCGGCGCGCCTTGTTCCAGCGCTCGCAGATGAGCCGGCGTGTCGAGGTCGCCGCCGCGCAAGAGCACATCACCCAAGGGTTCGACGTCACCCGCCGAGCCGGCCGCGCGAAGCACGCCATCGACCACCGCGATGCGACAGACGTCCGTGCGCGAGCAAACGCTGAGCACTCCCGTCTTGCGCGCGCGACAGAGCGATAGCAACGCGCGCGCGAGCGAGAGCGCGCTGTGCAGCTCATGCATGACGAATTGGTATCGAACCCGCCGAACAAGCGCCACTTTCTGGTGCATCGCCCCACCCGTACCGACGGATATCGCTATATGGCAGTGGTCAGTTGCCCGCAGGCGCGAGCGCGCCCGCAGCGAAGCGAGGGAGCGCACTGCCGTGCGTGACCGAGGTGAGCGAGGACGAAAGCCGCGGATCAGAGCGAAGGGCCACCGCCATCAGCGGGCGTAACGGGGATCGCCAGGGACGAGCGCCAGCGCCGAGCGAATCTCGTCGTAGCGCGTGGAGATGGAGCGCGGAGCGACGCCGTAGCGCCGAGCCAGCTCCGCCTGCGTCACATGCGCTACGCACTCGAGCTTGGCGATGGCATATTCCACGGCGGCAGCGTAGACGGCCGGCTTGGTGACGCGCACACGCCGGCCTCCGCAAAAGTCCGACCACAACGCCTGAGCACGCTCGATGTGGATCGCCGAGAACCCTGCAGCCGGCATGCGGTCCTGGAGCAGACGCAACACTTGCTCCGGTGCGCGCGCTGGATCCTCGGTGCTCGGCAGGTCGGCTGTCTTGCGTGCGGTGCGGTTGGGGGCGCTCTTGCCTTCGGGTGCGCCTTCGAGAACCCACTCCAAGAGCGCTTGGTGTTCGCGATTGCGCGGCGCTCTATCGGCGGCCTGCTCCGCCATGATGCGCGCTTCGTCGAGCTCGCCGAGCCGTGCCAAGCAATGGGCGAGCGATGCGGTGATCTCGTCTTCCTCGGACTGCAGGCGATGTGCGATGCGCAAATGATCCAGAGCGGTCCTGGCTTCGCTCAGCCCGACATCGAGCAGATGCCCGAGGTTGTGATGGTACCAAGGGTTGCGCGGTGAGAGCCGAACCGCCACGCGATAGGCCGACACGGCAGCGCGGTAGTTGCCGAGCAGCGCCTGGCACAAGCCCATCAGCGCGTGCGCGCCGTCGTCGGCTGCGCCTGCATCGATCACACGACGCAGATGCAACGCGGCTCGCCAGGGTGAGCCTTCGAGCTGAATCTCTGCGAGGTGACGATGCGCGAAGAGCGCGTGCACACTTCCGTCGGGTGCTTCGCGCGTCATCGTCTCGAGCACGGTCATGACGTCGCCACCGCGTCGGCCGCTTGCAAGCGCGCGTTCGGCGCGTTCACGCAGGCGACTCAGACGCGTATCCATCGTCTCTGGCATGAGCGTATTGGGTCCTATATCGCGCGCTCTCGAACGAAGCAAGTCAACCTACGTTGTCGTGGCGCTTGCGTAGGATCGCAACGATGAAGCCACCGAAGTAGCGAAGCGGTGAATCGAGCGCAAGCTCTTCGGCCACTGTCAGCGCGCGTGACACGAATGGGAACTTGTGCACGAACGCAGCAGGTGTGAACACACGCACACCACGCAAGGCTTCGAGCTCCACGCCGGGCGGCAAGAGGCGTGGCAGGACGTTGGGTGCATCCCAGCGCGTGAACACATCAGCTTCGGTGCGACCTTCGCTGATGGCGCGCGGTCCCGCCAAGCGCTTCGCGAGGTAGCGCAAGCTCCAGGGGTTATAGAACTCGAGCACCATCTGTCCGCCCGGCCGCGTCACGCGTGCCAGCTCTGCGATGGCACGACCGATGTCCGGTACGTGTGCCAGCACCTTGAAGCTGCAGACCAAGTCGAAGCTCTCGTCGGCAAATGGCAGATCGGTCACCGAGCCGAGCACCACATTGAGCCCGCGCGCTTTCGCGAGGCGCACCATCCCGGGTGATAGGTCGACGCCCCATGCCGCGTCGGCGTGCGCTGCGAGGCGACCGAGGATGAGCCCAGTGCCGCAACCTGCTTCGAGCACGCGGCGGCCGGTGGCCAGCGGCGCGCAGATGCGCATCTCCAGATCGTCGAGCATGCGATGGTATCCGTGACCGCGTTCACGCTCATACCAGTCGCTGAAGTCGTCGTAGTAGGCTTGGTTCTTCGCGTCGCTCTGGGGTTGCGTGGTCATCGTGGGTCTTGGGGATAGGCTGTCACCGCTGCCAGGTCAAGCCACATCGAAGCTCGCGTGCACGTGCGTGCACGTGCGCCTCAGCAGCGCCCCCTGCACGTCGCGTGAGTTACGCGCAGAGCTCGTCGTAGACAGCTTCGTAGGCTTGCGCCATGCGCGCGGCACCGTAGTCGCGCAGCGCGACGGTGCGTGCTCTCGTGCCCAACCGTTCGCGCCGGCCGGTGTCCTCGAGAAGCTCGCGCGTGGCTTCCGAAACGGCCTCGCGCTTGGTTGCGACTTGCAGCGCGGCGTCATCCTGCGCCAACTCCTCGGCAGGCGTGCCGCTGCCAACCAGCACGGGGCGGCCCAGAGCC
>JADGRG010000484.1 GCA_017881145.1 Sandaracinaceae bacterium
ACATGCGCAGCACGTAGGAGCCGAGCGCGAAGAGCACGAGCGGCCAGGTTGGCGGATACGCGATGACCAGCAGGCAGGCGAGATGCAGCGCGACGAAGAGCAAGAGTGAGACCCGTCCGAGCGCGCGGTGCCAGAGCCCGCGAGGCGCGAGCGGCCGGCCGAGCACGCTCGCTGACTGCCAGGTGTGAGCTCATGATCCTACACATCGTGATCGTATTTTCCCAGGTTTTGTGATCTACCTGCGCGATGTCTACACGGGCACGTCGGTCGCGATCGATTTCGAAGGAACTGGCAGGGGCGGAACTCGGGGACGTGCGGCTGTCTGCGCGACTGGGTGCGATGGCGGAGTTGGCGATGGCGCGGCCCGGTGCGTCGCTTCCGCAGATGATGGGTGACGAGGCCGGGCTTGAGGGCGCGTACCGTTTTCTGAACAACGACCGTGTGACCGCGCAAGCGATTCTCGCGCCTCACATTGCAGCGACGGCGGAGCGCGTGGTGGCGTTCGGCGGTGCGTACTGCATTAGCGACACGACCGAGCTTCGGTTTGGTGGCGATGCGCGCGAGGGCCTCGGTGTGCTTCAGGGACGCGGTCGCGGGTTCCACGCGCACCTTGGGTTGGCGGTCGCCAAGGATGGTTCGCGGTTGCCGCTTGGCCTGCTTGGTTTCGATACGCTGGTTCGACCGGAGCAACCGAAGCGCCGCCGCGGAACGAAGAAGTCGCGCAAGGCCACTGACAGCGAATCGCGCAAGTGGTCTCGCGTGGCGGAGGCAGCGGAGGATGCCGTGGATGGGCGCGCCAGTCTGATTCACCTGATGGATCGCGAAGCGGATATCTACGCGCTGCTTGCGTCGTTTGTGTCGCGCGACAACCGGTTCATCGTGCGCGTCGCGCAGAACCGCAACATCGTTGATGACGACGCGGACACGTTGAAGCTCTTCGATGCGCTCGATACAGCCATCGAACTCGGCGAGCGCCAAGTGCCGCTCTCGCGCCGCAGCCGTCCGGTCAAACCGCATCCGCGCCGAGCCGAGCGAAGCGCGCGTCTGACGTTTGCGAGCAAGACGATCGAGGTACGGCGCCCCACGTCTGCTGCGAAAGAACTGTCGGAGTCACTCAGCCTCAACTTCGTGCACGTGTACGAGAAGCATCCTCCCGAGGGCGAAGCGCCGATCGACTGGAAGCTCGTGACGAGTGAACCGATCGGAACGCAGCAAGAGGTCGACGCGGTCATCGATGGCTATCGAACGCGCTGGGTGATCGAGGAATACAACAAGGCGATCAAGAGCGGATGTCGTATCGAACGTAGTCAGCTCGAGAGCCTCTCGGCGATTGTCAATCTGTTGGCAATCATGCTACCGGTCGCCGCGCAGCTGCTCGCTCTACGAAGCCTCGCCGCCCTGAACGGCTCGGTGCTTGCGGCCGGTGCGCTCTAACTCGCAGGCAACACCAAGCCTTGCGCCTCATGTCCGCACGCCGCCTCGCCCGCCATCCCACCGCGCACGAGGCACTCCTCGCTGTCGCCGCTCTCGGTGGACACATCAAGAGCAACGGACCCCCAGGCTGGCTCGTCCTGCACCGAGGTTTCCAAGACCTACTGCGCTACGCAGCCGTGCTTGAAGCACAGGAACGCACGGCAAAGATGTGATCAATCATGAGCACCGCGGGTCAGCTCGCGTCGGGTCTTGGCGCGCGCACGAACTGTTCGAAGACGTCGAGGCGCACCGAGCTTCCGACGGTCACCTCGCCGAGCATCTTGCGCACGCGCGTCCAGTCGAGGCCCGTAGGGTTGCCCACGATGCGAGGCATACCGATGCGTTTGATCTTGGCTTCGCCCGTCAGCGCGAGCATGCGGCGCACGGCGTTCGTGAGCGCGCTCATGCTGGGCTTCTTGTCGACGTCTTGAATCGCCAGGGCAAACACGCTGACCTCTCCGTCGCTCCACAGAAACACATCGCCCAGCTTGAGCTTGCCGTCTTTGCAGTGGTCTGCGAATGCCGCTGCAAAAGCTGGCCATCGCTTCTTCATCGCGACTGCGATGCCCGCATCCATCGTGCCGCTGGTGTTTGCGCCGAACGCAAACGCACCGATGCCGCTGGTTTCGAAGATGTCGCCCTTGGTAAATGCGGTTGGCATGGTGTGTCTCCGCGCGCACCCTAGCACGCACCGCGCGTTCATGGGCGGGTCATTGGTGGACCGCTCTTCGTGATCAACCCCAGCATCTCGTTTTAGCTGCTAACGCCTATGCCCTACCCGCCCCCCCAACTCCTGCACCGCGCGGGCGGCCTCATCGATGGCGGCTTGCGCATAGGCGCTCCATCCCGCGTCCGAGCTTGCGATCGCCACATTGCCTACGCGTTGCCGTCCGACCACGGCATCGGCAGGCTTTCTCGCCTTGTCATAGAGACTATTGGCACCGTAGGCGTAGCCGTGTCCCCAACGATAGATGCTGATGGCGGCGATGTCGCGCGCGGCATCGAACCCGCCGGGACCGAGGATGCGCGTGAGCTCATCGAAGATCTTGTCCTCGAAGTGCTGATAGGTCGCACCCAGCAGAAGCTCGCGGCCCAGCCGCCACGCGGCGCGCTGGTCGAGGTCCGGGCGCGACGGGGTGGGCACGTGCACCAGGTGCAAGCCGATCGGCTCGTGCGGCGAGCGCGCGCACCGGTAGCCACCGATGCTCACGGGATAGTCGAGCTTGATGCGCGAGAAGAAGCCCATCGGATTGGTCACCTCGTGCACGCCGAGCTTGACCCACGGCTCCCAGTTGCGCACGGCGACCTTTGCATAAACGAGGGGCGCTCTGACGCATGCACGCCACGCTTCGCGCTTTTGGTCCGTGATCCCACTCATCATGTACGGCAACATGCTGTTGTATCCCGCTGCGACCACAGCCCGCGCCTGCACGCGGCGCAGCACGCCACCGTGCACGTAGCCGACATCGACTTTGCCGCCTGCGCTAGCATTGAGCGCAACAACGGTGCTCTTCAGACGTAGGCGCGTCTGCTCGCCGGCTGCATCGAGCCGCGTGTAGTCGAAGCGCGCTGTGACCACGTCTTCCATCGTGTCGCCGGGCGCAACGCTCGGGATGAGCTGCCGCACCAGCAGTCGTGCGAGTGACGCGTTGCCGTCGGGAAAGTGATAGATGTGGGGTTCTTCCAGCTCGGCCTCTGCGTTCGCTTCAACCGGCAGGCCGAGGCCGACGAATCCCGGGTATCCGGTGGCCGCCGCATCGAGCGCGGGCACGGCGTCGATCCCGATCGCGAAGAAGTCATGCGAGCGCTTCTGAAAGGTGTTTGCCGCAGCGTCATCGAGCCCCCAGTGCTGCGTCAGAAACGTTCGATAGCTGATCGACGCGAGCAGCGCCTGCTTCTGCGCGGCTGACTTGCCGGGCAGCACGTCGCGCGCTTCGGTGTAGAGACCGAGCAGCTGGGTGCGCGATGCTTCCGGCAGCGGAAAGTCGGCGATGAACGCCGCCGCGTTGCGCGCGTTCAGCTTGCCCTTCGGAATATCGTCCGCGACCATGGGTGTTGGGTCGCCCGTCACGAGCTTGTCCACACCGAAGGCTTCCCTCGTGAATAGCACCGCGCGCGACAAGCCCAGGCCCGGATAGAGAGTGCGATCGAAGCAGCTCTCGAAGCGCTTCAAATCCACGCCAAGCTCCCCGAGCAGCGAGAGCGCGCCAGCGCTCCACATGAACCCCGGAGACTGGATGGACTCGCTGCCGCCATAGCCCAGCAGGAGCCGTCCATCGACGTGCTGCTCGCAGCGGCGCGCGTGGCCACCGAACTCGTCGTGGTTCTCCAGGAGCAGAATTCGCGCAGCAGGATGACTCCGTCGGTAGAAGTGCGCCGCGGCGAGACCACTCAGGCCAGCACCCACGACGACCAGCTCGACCGTTTCGTCGATCTGCAGCGCGCCAAGATCGTACTTCTGCCCATCACGCAGCGCGTGCGCCGCTGTAAAGGCTGCATCCGTGCTGCCCAGCAGTCCGCCAAGGTGGCGCGGCACCGGCATGGGTGCCGCATGCCGGTCGGACCGCGTGCCACAGTGCGGGGCACATGCTGGGGCGAGGCCTGCACCGATCACCAGCGCAACACCGTTCAAGAAGTCACGACGTGAAATACCCTGGCTCATCGGGGTGAACTATGAGTGGCCTTCCGCACCTGATGACCTGGAAAGGGGCAATCGCGGGGGCTCTGCCGAGTCGCCATCATCACCCAGACCGCCGAAAAGATGTACAGCCCTCTCTTGGCGCCCACCTGCACCACGGATCGTTTGCTGAAACGCACGTTGCAGCCACAAACCGATGACCTGGTCGCAAGAAGCGGCAGAGCGCTTGCGTGCGCACTCACGCTCCTCGGAGGTCCTGGTCACGCACTCGACCTCGCCGTACTTCAACGTGGTGATGACCTCGCAGATACTTGGTTCGTAGCTTAACCGCCGGCCCAGGTGTGTACTGCCAGTACACGAAAACGTTGGTGCACGCGTTGAAGTGCAGGGCATTGGGTGCCATTTTCACCGGGTGAAGTCGGCAAGGCTCGGTATTTTCGAGTACGCGGATTACCGGCACTACCTGCGTGACGGTTACACCGAGAAGAAGGCCGCTGGCCCCGGCTTCTCGCATCGCGTGTTTGCGCGCAGGGCGGGCATCGAGTCCACCAACTACCTGAAGCTGGTGATGGACGGAAAGCGCAACTTGAGCCCGGAGATGGCCTCGCGCTTCGCAAGCGGCTACGGCCTTGCCAAACAGGAAGCAGACTTCTTCTGCGAGCTGGTCGCGTTCAACCAGGCCAAGACCAGTGCGCAGCGCGAGCGCTGCTACGAGCGCTTGTCGTCCTTCCGCCCCTATCGCGCGCTGCGCAAGCTGGACGGCGAGCAGGCTACCTATCATTCGACTTGGTATCTGCCCGCGATCCGCGAGCTGGTCGCGCGCGACGACTTTCGCGACGATCCGAAGTGGATCGCTCGCCAGCTCCTGCCGCGCATCCGAGTGACCCAGGCGCGCAAGGCTCTGCAAGTCCTGGAGACGCTGGGCCTCTTGGAGCGCGACCCAAGCGGCAAGCTGCGCCAACGGGATGCGGTGGTGACCACGGGCGACGGCCCGCTCGGCCACCACATCGTCAGCTATCACCGCATGATGATGGCTCAGGCGGCGGAGGCCATCGACAGCGTGCCGCGCGACCTGCGCGAGATGTCGTCCCTGACTCTCTGCGTCAGTGAAGAGGTGTTGCATCTGTTGCGACGGCGCATACAGAAGTACCGCAGAGAGCTACTCAATTTCGCCGAACGCGAGGGTCCGCCCGAGCGCGTCGTGCAAGTGAATTTTCAGCTCTTTCCGCTTTCCCAACTCAAGGAAGAATCACCATGAGCGATACGCGTAAACCTATCGATCGACGGTATCGGCTACTGGTGTTGATGCTAAGTGTCTGTGGTTGTGTCGGGACCGACACCGCGAATCCATTCACGAGCGATCTGCCGGCGGGCAGCGGCGGCCGAGCGCATAGCGGTCAGGCGAAGGGCACCGCCGCAGTTGCCCCTGGCGTCGGCCAAGTAGCGAATACCACCTCGGGCACGGGGAGCGCCGAGGCCGCACGTGCGATCGCCGAAGCCGACATCATTCAGCTCGCGGGCGACCGTCTGTATGCACTCTCGCGGATGGCTGGACTGGCGGTGATCGACGTCAGCAACCCCGCGGCGCTACAACTGCTCGGCCGCTACCGCGAGCTACCCG